>NZ_DALZPW010000007.1:0-47317 GCF_032017425.1 Moraxella sp. CTOTU47618
CTATTCTTCTACTTTATGTGGATTTGTGGTAGTTTTTAATTTCTTTTACTATATATTATGAAATTAAAATGTAACTTAATATGACAATGCTGTGGTAATTTTCTTTCTACTTAAAAACAATGCGCTATGACTTATTAGTTAGCTGATGACTTAGCGAATTATTATTGAAAAATGATACATTAGCGAAATGAGGCAGATTGTTATGTTATAGGAATTTATCAGATAATGCCTTTTTAATCAGTTACCCAAAGCTTTAATCATAGTTGGCAAACTTGCCTAATACATATAACGCTATGCGGCTGCAAAATTAGCTGATAAAATGTAAATAATGTTTAACAATGCTGTATGATATTGTTATCGAAGTGTAAGATTTTCTTTTTAAGATTTACCTTTTTATTACCTTTTTAATCGTTACCCTATGGATGGATTTTTGGAGTGATATATGTTGAACGCTACATTTGGTGTTTCTCGTTTGACCAAAGCAATGATGCTAGGTGGAATTTGTATGGCAAGCCTGATGGGCTGCAGCCAATCTAACAATAAAACAGCTGATGCCAGTACTGCAAGCACAGCAAGTGCAACGACAGCTGCGTCAGGCGATACCAAATCTGTTGCTATCACGGCAATCGTTGAGCACCCAGCATTAGATGCCGTTCGTCAAGGTGTGATTGAAGAGCTTGGCAACGAAGGCTTTAAAGAAGGTCAAAACCTAAAAGTAAATTTCCAATCAGCCCAAGGCAATACGGCGACTGCCGGTCAAATTGCCAAACAATTTGCTGCGGATAAACCCGATGCCATCGTTGCTATTGCTACCCCATCGGCGCAATCCGTCATTGCAGCGACCAACTCAATTCCTGTTATCTTCTCTGCGGTTACCGACCCTGTCGAAGCGAAACTGATAAAATCTTGGGAAGCCTCTGGCACCAACGTGACAGGCGCATCAGACATGTTGCCACTTGAGCCACAGATTGAGCTGATGAAAAAAGTCGTACCAAATCTCAAATCAGTCGGCTATGTATACAGCCCAGGGGAAGTCAACTCAACGGTGGTACTCAAAGCGCTTGAAACAAAATTTAAACCGATGGGTATCAACATCGTTGCGGCACCTGCACAGCGCACTACCGATATTCCCCAAGCCACTCGCGGTCTACAAGGTAAAGTTCAGCTCATCTATACCTCACTTGACAACAACGTGGTATCCGCTTATGAGTCGCTTTACCAAGCGGCTAAAGAAATCAAAGTACCCCTAGTGGCGTCCGATACTGACTCCGTTGCACGTGGTGCAGTCGCAGCAATGGGTATAAACTACAAAGACTTAGGCATCGAAACAGGTAAAATCGTTGGACGCGTCCTAAAAGGCGAAAAACCAGGTACCATCAAGCCTATCACTATGAATAAGCTTGACTTATACCTTAGTCCAAAACACGCGCAAGAAGTCGGTATTACGCTGCCACAAGATTTAATTAGTCAGGCAGCCGAAGTAGAGCCTGCACCAAAAGCTAAACAATAAATCTTTTGTTAGTTTTAGCTGTTTTAATGTGATTGTAAATTTAATTTCCCAGTGGCAACTAAAGTTTCAAAGCGCGTATTTGTACTTTAGTCGCATTACGCTTAATGCCACTTGGTTTACCTTAACACCTGACTGCTTGTTGAATTAACAAGCGGTCTTTACTTTTTTGTGTGAACAGTTATGTCGTTACTTGCTTTATTTGGTGCCCTAGAAAGTGGTCTAATCTATGCGTTAGTGGCTTTGGGCGTATACATTTCATTTCGGGTGTTAGATTTTCCAGATTTGACCGCGGATGGTAGTTTTCCCTTAGGCGGTGCTGTCGCAGGTGTGGCAATCATCGCGGATGTCAACCCTTGGCTGGCGTGTATCTTTGGTATGCTTGCTGGGGGTGTTGCAGGTTTGGTAACGGCTTGGCTACATGTCAAACTTGGTATTTTACAGTTGCTCTCCAGTATTTTAGTCATGGTCGCGCTGTATGCCGTCAATCTACGTATTATGCAAGCGCCAAACTTGGCATTGCTCGGTGAGCCAACAATATTTGGCGAACTGGTGACTGATAGTAACGGCTATTGGATGCGCTGTGTGGTGATTGGTGGTGTGGTGATTGCTGCCAAATTATTCCTAGACTGGTTTTTTAGTACTGAGATGGGCTTGGCAATGCGGGCAACTGGCTCTAACCTTAGAATGTCACAAGCTCAAGGGATTGCTACCTCTCGTAGTATTTTGTTAGGTATGGCGATTTCTAACGGGCTGATTGCGCTTGCTGGTGCGATTTTTGTGCAAACCCAAGGCGGTGCCGATATTTCTATTGGTGTTGGCACCATTGTGATTGGTCTTGCTGCCGTTATCATTGGTGAAACCATCATTCCTGCCAAAAAAATGCTGTGGATTACCCTATCTGCTATTGTCGGGGCGATTCTTTATAAATTCTTTATCCAAATTGCGTTGTCAAATGATACCTTACGTGCGATTGGTTTTGGTCCTCAAGATGTTAACTTAGTCACCGCACTACTAGTGGTGATTGCTTTAATCCTACCAAAAATCAAATCAAAAATTTTGAGCAATCGCCATAAGCATGCCGCTTAACTTGGTATCAAATAGTTGATTTTAACTTTGGCACTTAACAACTTATAAAGTAAAGTAAAAGGACAATGCCTTATGATGAACGCAGACAACCTACGATTGACCTTCAATCCTGGTACGCCCATTGAAAACCCTGCCTTACGTGGTATCAGCCTGCGTATTGAAGCGGGTGAATTTGTCACGGTCATTGGTACCAACGGCGCAGGTAAATCGACGTTTTTAAATGCCGTTGCCGGCACGATTCGGGTCGATAGCGGCAAAATTACCCTAAACAATATTGACGTGACCAAAAAATCCGCGCATCAGCGGGCACACTGGGTAGCACGCGTTTTCCAAGACCCAATGGCAGGTACTTGTGAAGCCTTAACCATTGAAGAAAACATGGCACTTGCTTACAAGCGTGGCGAATCGCGTTTTTTAAAAGGCGCATTGAATCACAAAAACCGTGAAATTTTCCGTGAAAAACTGGCGATTTTAAAATTAGGGTTAGAGAATCGACTCACTGACCGTATGGGTTTATTATCAGGCGGGCAACGCCAAGCGGTTAGCCTATTAATGGCATCCCTGCAGCCGTCGAAAATTTTACTACTCGATGAACACACGGCTGCCCTTGACCCAAAAACCGCCGCTTTCGTCTTGGAACTGACCGATAAAATCGTCCAAGAAAACAATCTCACCACCATGATGGTCACTCACTCCATGCAGCAAGCGCTCAATCACGGCACACGCACCATCATGCTACACCAAGGACAAGTGGTACTAGACGTATCAGGCGATGAACGCAAAGGCATGACTGTTCATGATTTACTCAATATGTTTGAACGCACCCGCGGCGAAGTGGTAGAAGATGATAGCTTAATTTTGAGCTAATTTAACTGGGCCCAATCAAATACGGTGGGTTAAATGCGATGGGTTAAATAGAATAAGTTAAATAAACGCTAGCGTTTAACAAGATGAGGATGGATAACATAAGTTATCCATTTTTTTACACACAGTGATAAATTAATTCTTCATAATAACACTGGATAAGCAAGCAGTGACAATACTGCTATTTTCCCTAAATTTTAATTATAAAAAACAATATCCTTTGAGGTCACTATGTTTGATTTAAAATCACTTGTTACGAAAGCTGTCGAAGACAAAACGTTAAATGTCAATGAATACATCTTTATGCCAGAGCGCGTGGATATGATGGTAAAAGATGGACGGTTAAGCTGTGTACTAAACACCAATGGTAAAGTTGATTTTATTTACCATAAAAATGGTATCACCGAAGTGCGTTCAGGTCTACGTAAAAGCCCGTTTACCTCGTTTCGCAATGAGCTTCACTATGGCGTGTATGATGATGTGGTGGATGAAGTGATTGAAGCAGTTGAAAAAATCATTGGCAGTCAATCCAAATACTTTAATTTTGCCGCTGATGCAGAATAAAAAAGTCAATTATAAAAAGCTGAAACATTACTTTTCAGCTTTTTTTATGTCTTTTATTTATAGATGATTCCTTTATTTATAGATAATTAAAGGCGCTATCAATCGCATCGTCTAGTCGCTCAACCGCGATGATTTTGAGACCTTGATATTGCTCTAATTGCGTTTTGGGGGCATTGGCTTTGGGTACAATCGCATGGGTAAAGCCATGTTTCACCGCTTCTTTTAGACGCTCTTGACCATTGGGCACAGGTCTGATTTCACCCGACAAGCCCACTTCACCAAATACTGCCAGGGTATAAGGCAAAGGCTTTTCCTTGATACTAGACGCACAGGCCAATAAAACCGCCAAATCTGAGCCTGTTTCAAGCACCTTGACCCCGCCTACCACATTGACATACACATCTTGCCCATTGGTTTGGATACCGCCATGACGGTGCATGACTGCCAGCAACATGGCTAAGCGCTGATAATCTAAACCTAGTGCCATGCGCCTAGGTTGTCCTTGCGATTCATCCACCAGCGCTTGTACTTCAACCAGTAGCGGTCTGGTACCCTCACGGCTAACCATGACCACTGAGCCTGCAATCGGTTTATCATAGCGACTTAAAAATATCGCCGATGGATTTGCCACTTCTTTGAGTCCTGCATCTGTCATGGCAAAAATGCCCAGCTCGTTGACGGCACCAAAACGATTTTTCACCGCACGAATCATTCGAAAACGGCTGTCCGACTGTCCTTCAAAATACAGTACCGCATCTACCATATGTTCTAGCACGCGAGGGCCTGCCAGCGCCCCTTCTTTGGTCACATGCCCGACCAAAAATAACGCTGTACCCGTTTGCTTGGCATAGCGCGTCAGAATCGCTGCTGACTCACGGATTTGACTGACCCCACCTGGCGCGGATTGGATGGCTTCGGTAAACAAAGTCTGAATTGAGTCAATGATGGCGACGGCTGGTTGCTCTTGGGTCAAGGCTTGGCAGATCATTTCAACATTGGTCTCTGCCAATACTTTTAAGTTGTTATTGGGTAGCCCCAAACGACTAGCCCGCATCGCCACCTGTGACAACGATTCTTCACCCGTGATGTACAGCGCACTGCCGGCTAGACTTTGATTTTCTGCCATGTGAATCGCCGTCTGAAGCAAGATAGTGGATTTGCCAATACCCGGATCACCCCCAATCAGCACCACAGAACCTGCCACCAAGCCGCCGCCTAACACCCGATCAAACTCACCAACACCCGTTGGTAGCCTAGTATCGAGTGACATAGGCACAGCATTAAGTGGCATGACGCTCGATTGTTCGCCTGCGTAGTTGCTAGCTTTTTTGGTGACAGGTTTATGATGTGGCATGCTGACCGTCGGCGCTTCGACAAGGCTATTCCATGCGCCACATTCGGCACACTGTCCCGACCATTTACCGAAGTTTGCGCCACATTGTTGGCACACGTAGGATGATTTTGATTTTGCCATAGAGTCCAATTTGCAATGAAAAATTTAAAAATAAAGAAAAATTTAAAATAAAAAAACTTAAAGCGTATTGGTGGTGGTGAGAGGTATAAACTATGCAATGAAATTAATACGATGACATTAATGCAATGAAATTAGGGATAGCGAGCTATGTTTGACACACAAATTTTGACCCGCAAGATTGCTGTTATTTGCGACTATATTTATGGGCGACTAGGTCATAAATCCAGTAAAAAATAAACCCATATACCAAAATAAGTAAGGTCAACGAAATATCGAGCATAAACGCCTGCCACAGTCCAATATTCATCACCCACATGACCAGTGGTAAGGTAAAGCCCAACAAGCCACCTTCAAACCCCACTATATGCAGTACCCGTAGCCATAGCGGACGAGCCAGTTTTTCACCGGTAAAAAATTTATCAAACAATAAATTATAAATAAATGTCCAAATCATGGCGATAAGCGAAATGCCAATCAGCAGCGCCAATATACTTGAGTTATGCTGCGATTCACTACCCGTAAAGCCAAAAAAGCTGAGTAATTTTACCCAGCCTAATGATAGCAGTATGGCGATTGTCTCAAATAAAATCGCTTGCCAGATGCGTGCTTTGGTGGTCATCACGTTTTGCCTTGAACAATCTTGCTAGACCATGAAGTTTTCACCCAAGTAGACCTTACGTACCAACTCATTGTCTAAAATATGCTCTGGCGTGCCTGCCGCAATAATTTGTCCTTCACTGACAATATAAGCATGTTCACAGATAGCCAAAGTCTCACGCACGTTGTGATCGGTGATGAGCACGCCGATGCCGCGCTGTTTGAGCTTAATAATCACCTCTTTGATATCGCCTACCGAAATCGGGTCAACCCCTGCAAAAGGCTCGTCAAGCAAAATAAACTTGGGATTTGAGGCAAGGCTGCGGGCAATCTCACAGCGTCTGCGCTCACCACCAGACACGCTCATTCCTAATGAGTGGCGCACATGACCCAAATTAAATTCCCCAATCAGCTGCTCAAGTTGCTGCTGCTGCCCCGCTTTATCCAAATCTGTGCGAGTCTGCAAAATCGATAAAATATTTTCTTCAACGGTTAATTTGCGAAAAATTGACGCTTCTTGTGGTAAGTAGCCAATGCCTGCTGCGGCGCGCTCGTGCATGGACAATGCCGACAAATCTTGATTGCCGAGCTGTATTTGCCCTTTGTCCATATTGACCAGACCAACGACCATATAAAAGCTGGTGGTCTTACCCGCCCCATTTGGACCGAGTAACCCAACCACTTGTCCTTGTTCTACCGAAAAAGACACGTCTTTAACCACCCAACGCTTGCCATAGCGTTTGGCAAGGTGCTGCATGATTAGAGACTGGTTGGCTTGCGGTTGCGACATAATAAATCCTAGAACTAAACAATGGCAATGAACAAAGCGAAAGCAAGTTAAAAAATACTAGCGATTACGAACGCCCACACGGTTGCTCGCTTGTGGCGGAAATACCAGCTCAACACGTTGGTTATTGCCTGCTTTTGCCTCAATATCACCCACTTTTAGACTGTAATGGATGACATTGCCAGAAAAACTACCGCCATTTTGGGTCAAACGCGCATTACCCGTGAGGGTGACAAGCCCTGTTTTGACATTGTAATCAATTCGATTCGCCTGACCTTTCGCCAAGCCCTTCTCTTGTGTCACAATTTGTTGGATAGTGGCAGGACGCCCTGTTGCGACTGCACTTTCGATGGCGCGGGTTGGCGTCAAATTGACAGTTAAATTATCCGCCGCCATTTTGAGCGTGCCTTGGGTAATGGTGACGTTGCCTGTATAGCTTGTCACTCCAGAGCGCTCACTATACGTCGCTTTGTCTGCCAATAACCGAATCGGCTCATTGGCGTCTGATGGCAAGGCGTTTGCCACGTTCGATGCCGCAAGGATGCCAGCAACTAACACACCGCCAGCCATTATTAATTGTCGAGTCTTCACCACAATCATGTTAAACCTTTTATGTAAAAATTTTAAAATCAACAATATAGATTAAATTAGCACCGAAGTTAAAGATTTTTGATAGTCATTTAAATCCCGTCAACATCACAACTGAATTACTATCTTAACAGTAGACACTCTACTCCATAGAGATAGGGTTAGCTACTGTGCAGGTTGAATCATCACACTCACTTGTCCGAAACCGTAATCACCCGTTGCCAAGTCACCACTAAATTGTTTGGCATCAAACCGATTATTGCCATGGATAAAGGTCAGCGGTTCATTAGTCATTACTGTATTATTGACCAAATCACCCACAAAGTTTTTACCTATCATTTTAACGGGCAAATTCGACATACTGGTATTTTGGGTGAGCAACGGAACGCTGGTTAAGGTCACGTTACCTATCAGTTTGGCAATCTGCTTATTTTCATCCAACTGCGCTTGGTCTGCCACCAAGGTTACTTCACGCTCATTTTTTGGACGGATAACAATCTGTGGCTTGGACATCACGGCGGTATTGGCATTTTGGTAATGGGTTACCTGCGCCGCTGTTAACTGATAGCCGACACTACCTGTTTCGGTCGTTTGTAGCGCTTTAATTTGCTCTGCTTGGTAATCAATATCGGTCGGTTTGAGTGATACTTGGGTCAAGCGAGCATCGTTTTGCGTATAAAAATAGGCCGATACGATAATAAATAATAAGCCTAAAATAAATAGCGTTTTTGTTGACACGATTGCCACCTAACATTGCCAAAAAATTTGATAAAAATGGACGTTACCACACTAAGCCGCATACGCCAAATCACTTAAAACAAATCACTTAAACTAAACCACTTTCAAAAAAAATCACTTAGAACAAATCCCTTAGCATAAATCCCTTAAACCAAGTTATATGACCTAAACCACATAACTGGCCAAAATATCATCGTAATGACCCGTTGCTTTTAAAATCAAATCACATAACTCACGAACTGCCCCTTCTCCGCCTGAGCGCGTGGTAACCATGTCGACCCGTTTGATGACTTCGCCATTAGCATTTGCCACGGCTACAGCAAATCCGACGGATTGCAAGGCTTTGATATCTGGCCAATCATCACCGATATAAGCACATTCTGCTAGCGAGATACCAATCTTAGCTAACAATTCATTGAGCGCCGTCAATTTGTCTTCCCGCCCTTGCACTAGATGGGTAATTTTTAATTCTTTGGCGCGATGCGTGACAATGGCGCTAGTGCGACCCGTTATAATGGCAGTTTGAATACCTGCTTGGTGAATACGCTGAATACCAAAGCCATCTTGAACATTAAAGCCTTTGGTTTCAACACTGTTGGCATCATAGATAATTTTTCCATCAGACAGTACACCATCCACATCCATGACCAATAGTTTAACGTTTTTTGCTTTAGTGAGCAGACTTTGCATGACCTTATCCTTATTATTGTAAGCCTAGTTACTTTAAAAGTAGTTATTTTAAGCCTATTAATTCACACCCGCATGTAGTAGCTCATGCAAGGTCAAAATACCCGCTAAAGTCTTATCATCATTAATGATTAATAGCTGATTTATCTTTTGTTCATTCATTAATGTCAGCGCATCAGACGCACGCATATCAGGATTGACGGACTTTGGATTGGTTGACATCACCTGACTAATCGGCGTATCAAGCCCCAATTGGCGCGCTAAGCCACGGCGCAAGTCGCCATCGGTGAATACACCCACGACTTGATTGTTTGCATTGGTAATTACCGTCATCCCCAGTCTGCCACCCGTCATACTAAACAAGGCTTCGTTAAGCGTCGAATGCTCATCAATGGTTGGCAGGTTATTTACATGCATCAAGTCCTTCACTTGGGTTAATAATTTGCGACCCAATGCCCCCGCAGGGTGCGATAAAGCAAAATCTTCTGAGGTAAAATGCTTACTATGCACTAGTGCTACCGCTAACGCATCTCCTAGCGCCAAAGTAGCTGTGGTACTTGATGTCGGTGCCAATCCAAGGGGACAAGCTTCTTCAGACGCCCCTAAAGTCAAAGCCACATCGGCAGATCTTGGCAAAATACCACGTTTGTCGCGGCTGATACTAATGAGCGGAATGCCCAGTTTTTTTACCACAGGCAGTAACGTGCGGATTTCATCTGACTCACCTGAGTTTGAGATGGCGATTAACACATCGCCTTTGACCAACATGCCAAGGTCGCCATGACCTGCTTCACCAGGATGCATAAAAAAAGATGGCGTTCCCGTTGAGGCAAAAGTCGCTGCAATTTTGCGACCAATGAGCCCTGACTTACCCATGCCTGTCACCACCACACGCCCCTGACAGTTTTCGATCAAATGGCAAGCGGTCACAAATCGTTCATCTAGCTGTTCAATCAGCAAATCTAAAGCATGTTGTTCTGTTTTGATAGCGTCTTTGGCATGCTTTAAATAATCAACCGATGCATCCAAGATAATTCCTCACTAATTTTTCAAGATGGCTGTTGGTGCGCTTTTTTTGGGCACTTATCTTTATGCGCTTATTGCTATACGCTTATTTGGGCGTTTGATAGTTAGCATAAACAATCTTTAAAGCTAAAAATTTAAAATTTTTTAAACTCTGATTATCATAGCGTAATTTAAGCTAATATTCACGGGATAAGTCCGAAAATACATATTTTGACAACATTTCATCGAGTTTATATTAACAATCTAGGCATTGCTAAATCAGTTCCAAGTAAACTATAAAAGACAAGTTATAAAAGCTATAAAAAATGGCGAACACTGATAGGGTTCGCCACGTAATATCATATTTGGAATTTAAAAATTAAAACTTGTCTTCACCATTGCCGTTGGCATCATCGTCAAAATTAGTATCATCTTTGGCAGGCTCAAAATTCATAGTGTCATAGCCGCTATCAAAACCACGGTCAGTAAAACCACTGCGATCATACGGTGCTTGGGCAAACCCTGTACGCTCGTGCGAATAGCCACGTGGGTCATTGTCATAACCGCCATCAAAGCCGCGGTCACCAAAGCCCGCACGATTAGCGAACCCTGTGCGATTTGCGCCATAGCCCTGTGGTTCAAAACCGCCTGTTTGACCAAAGCCCAGTTGGCTAGATTGGCCGTATCCACTTGCCCCTGGCATTGGCGTGGCTGAACGGGGATTACGGGCAGGTACTACCGTTGAAATGGCGTGTTTGTAGACCATTTGACTGACGGTGTTTTTGAGTAATACCACATATTGATCGAAAGATTCGATTTGACCTTGAAGTTTGATGCCATTGACTAAAAAAATAGACACTGGAATACGGTCTTTACGTAAAGAGTTTAAGAAAGGGTCTTGTAGTGTTTGACCTTTTGACATAGGTTTCTCCCAGAAATAAACAGAAAGTTGGTTAAATTATTATATTTTTAAACGAATTTTTAATTATACCTTATTAGCTTAATATGGATTGTCGAATCACCATATTAGATAAGCACTCAAATAGTATCACCCAAGCATGTCACTGCTGTTAACTTGTTTTTATTAGCAAATTTCTTGCTTGATCAATAGTTGCCAAGGGTCTGATATCAAAACGCTCAACCAATTGTTGTGTGCTAACCAGCTTACGAATCCATGTATATTGGCGTTTTGCTAACTGTCTTGTAGCATATAATGCCTCATTTTGCATAGTTTGTCTATAATCTTGAATTGGGGAGCTGTGCGTGTTTAGTAAAAAACGCGCCACATCATCATGAAAATTTTCTTCATTATTATCATATGTAAACAATGTTGTATTTTGTATTTTTTCTAAAAAATCCCAAGCTTGCCGGTAGCCAACGCAGCGCATGGATGGCAGATCAGCCCTGAGGTGATATTGTTGTCGCAGGGCAATCACTTCCTGCAAAAAACCTTGTTGCCACATGATATCTAACCGAAGTGCGATACGCTTGTGTAACCAATCACGATCTGGCATCACGGCTAAAATTTGCCAACGCTGATGTGGATTGTCGGCTATCGTCCTAGCGGGCTGATTCTGCCAAGCGCTTAATGGCTTACCTGTTTGTAGATAGATTTCGACCGCTCTGCCAATTCTTTGGGTGTCTGTGGTTTTGAGTTGCTTAGCAAGGATAGGATCTACGTGGGTTAAATAAGCATGCAGCTGTTCAATCCCCTGCTTGGCAATCAGTTGGGTGACTTGTTGGCGAGTCTCTGGCAAGGTGGCTGGGATATCATTGATACCTTGAATCAGTGCCATATAGTACATCATCGTTCCCCCCACCAGCACAGGTGTTTTATTTTGCTGATGCGCAAGATTGATATGATAGTCCACATCGCCTACAAACTGGGCAACGCTGTAGCTTTGCTCAGGACTGATGATGTCAACGAGCGCATGCGGATACTTTGCCAATTCTTCAGGTGTCGGTTTGGCAGTACCAATATTCATATCCCGATAAATCAAGGCAGAATCTACCGAAATAAGACGATATTTGCCTGTTTCGTAGAGTTCGTACGCCAACGCTGTTTTACCGCTGGCAGTAGGTGCTATAAGGCAAATCACGTCTTGTTTATCGGCTGTTATCATAACTTATTCTGGGGATTCTGGAGACGACTGGGGATTAGGTAAATTCGACAGCAGCCATTGTAGCATGTCAGTTTCACTGACTCGAATGGCATTATCGGCAATTTGGGTAAAATCAGCTTGATTCAAATAAGATTGAACATACGCTTTATCATCACTGTCTATATGATGGTATTGTAAATCAATCAGATAAAAATATCGTTGCCAAAAAATTAAAGCAAAAGTTTGATGCTGGTTTTCAAATTGATGCTGTCTTTCAAATTCATGCTTGTTTTCAAATAAGGTCACTAGCTGTATCGAGTCGCTATCCGTTACCCTATCAACCGCACCCTTTGTTGCTAGCTGATTTCCCATCTGGGTTCCCAGCTGATAAAGCGACTGATTTTCGGCAATGTGAGTTGTGTGATTAGTGGGTTTGTCATTAGGATTTATATACTGAATGGACGTAGCTTCACCCGCAGGCAATTTTTGAAATTTATCGACGTTACTGTCATCAGTATTTGTCACGCAAGTTTGCCGTTGCAGGGTGTTTAACGCCGTCATTTTAGGCTGCAATTGCTCTAGCATATGCTGAGACAACCAAGCTAATATATTGGTCAATGGTTGGATTTTAACTTGTTGTTTACTTGGGTGAATATTGACATTTATCCACTCGGCAGGCAGCTCAAAAGACAACGCATAGCCCATTTGTAGTGAATTATCGATACCAATACCCAGTTTGCGACCCACTTTTTGTATGGCTTGACTAATCGCTAAATCACTGACCAAACGATGATTGATATAAATCAGTTTTGGCAGATTATTTTTATGGGCGATAAAAAACCAGCCGGTGACTTGGGCATTTAAATCCTCTGTCTGTGCCTGTAAACCTTGCAGCGATAAATAAAATGGCTGTGCAATCTCAGCCAATGGCAAATTTAACGCTTGTTCAAGCCGCGCCAAACTAAACGCGGGCAAAAAAGGCAATGCAGCACCCTCTAAATTTTGGTGAGGTGCTTTGGCTGACTGCGTTAAGCTAAAACGCAATTTGTCTTGATGATATAATTCAATCTGCACATCGGCAAAACTAATCGCTAATCGCTGCACGACTTGTTCAATATGGGCAAATTCTGTGGCAATACTTTTTAGGTGCGAGCGTCTGCCTGGCACATTGAAATACAAATCGCGAACGCTGACACACGTGCCGCGATGTTTTACGATAGGGCGAATAGTAGCTTGGCTTACCTCACTACCGCTCACGCTCAGCTGTTGCCCTATGCCGCTGTCATTGTGACTACTGGTTAATGTCAAATGCGATATCGCTGCAATGCTCGCTAGTGCCTCGCCGCGAAAGCCTAAACTATGAATACCAACCAACTCGCTGACATTAGCAAGTTTACTGGTGGCATGGCGAGTGACTGCAAGCGTCATGTCATCAGGATGAATTCCCATGCCGTTGTCACTAATTTGAATCAACCCAAGCCCGCCTTGTTTGATATCGATTCGAATATGAGTAGCCTTGGCATCGATCGCATTTTCAATCAGTTCTTTGACCACAGAAGCCGGACGCGTCACTACCTCGCCAGCAGCGATTTGGTTGATAAGCAGTGGGGATAATTTATGAATACGGTTGTCAGGCAAAACTAATCGTCACTTCTCGTTGTTCATCATCCAGGCGTTTGATATCAAGGGTGGCATTGGGCGGCGTCAAATAGCCTGCTGCACGACTCGCCCATTCAATAATGACCAAACTATTTGGCTCATCTTGATATTCATAAAAGCCGATAAATTCCAATTCTTCAGGATCATTAAGGCGGTATAAATCAGCATGATAAACCGGCTTAATTGTACCATCGTCCTGCGTAATACGATAAGGTTCAACCAGGGTAAAAGTCGGACTTTTTACCGCGCCTGTATGCCCCATTGCCTGTAGCCAATAGCGGGTAAGCGTGGTCTTACCCGCACCCAAATCACCCGACAGCCAAACGCTACCGGTTAAATTCATTTTGGCAAGCTCTTTGGCTAAGGCTTGGGTGTCGATTTCAGATTTTAGGAGGATAGTTTTATTCATGTCGATTAATTTCCCAGCTTGCCCAATGTTTGTCCTAAATCAAAAATCGTTACAACGACCCCGTCAGATACCAACAGCTTAGTCAACTTGTAAAACCACTGTCGGATTGAAAAATTTTTCGCCTTTTTTTAATTTGTCATACATTTTTGGGTCATGCCATTCGGCTTTTACTTGCTCGCTAAATTCAAAATCACCCAGCTTTAACGCGCCCATTTGGGCATTATCGACATCGTCTTCAAAACACTGTGCATAACCTGTCGCTGTTTCATGGGCGATGACGGAATACACTTTGACATCGGTTTCGCCATTTTGCATTTGAGTTTGTTTTAAGATTTCTCTTGCCCAAAAAAACACCACGCGGCTAAACTGCTCTGCCGAGGGCGAAACAGGCAAACTAATCCAGCGCGCGCTAAATTTTTTGCAGGCGTCAATATAGTCGGGGTCATCTTTATCCCAAAAACAAATAGCATGATCAAAACTATCGATGATGTCTTTGATCGATGATTTTAACAGCCCAAAATCGTACACCATTTGCCCGTGATCGAGGCGGTGCGCTTCTAAAATCAGCTCGATTTGGTAACTATGCCCATGAATCGAGTACTTGCAGCGATCGGAGCTACAATTGCGCACGATATGGGCATTTTCAAATTTAAACAGCTTTCTAATTCTCATAATGGGATTCGCATTTTTTTAGCAGTAATAAAGGTTTGAATGCTGACTATTATAAAGCTATTGGGCAAGTTAAGCGAATTTTCGTCATATGCGCAAATTTGTCTACCTAAATTTACCCATAACCCAAACAAAAAATCTCGTCACATTTAAGACAGTAACTCACGTCTTAAATCGCTAACTGTGCTAATATAAAAACTTGGGGATAGACAGTTATTTTTGAACAATGAGTTTTTTTAGCTGACTTTTTTTTATATAAAGTCTTGTTGATACAAAACTTTGTTGGCATAAAGATAAGCAAAGATAAGCGCGGTGGAGATAAAAGATGATGATTAGAGTATTGGTCGTTGACGATCATGATTTAGTCCGAATGGGCATCGTACGGATGCTCTCAGATAGCCCTGACATCGATGTGATTGGCGAAGCTGCCGATGGTGAAACCGCGATTATCAAAACCAAACAATTAAAACCCGATGTGGTGTTACTTGATGTCAATATGCCTACTATTGGCGGGTTAGAAGTCACCAAGCGCTTGCTGCAAACTGATAAAAATACCAAAATTTTGGCGGTCAGCTCTTTGGTTCAGCAGCCCTATCCATCCATGCTCATCAAAGCAGGGGTGAGTGGCTATATCACCAAAGGGACACCGCTTGATGAGATGATTAAAGGCATCAAAAAAGTCCACCAAGGCGGGCGTTATTTTAGCGCCGATGTTGCCGAGCAGCTTGCTGATATTTTATTCACTGACAATTCAGAGTCGCCATTTGATGCGCTAAGTGAGCGAGAAATGCAGGTGGCAATGATGGTGGTCAATTGCAAAAGTCCACAGCAAATCGCCGATCAGTTGTTTGTGAGTGTCAAAACAGTCAATACCTACCGCTATCGTATTTTTGAAAAGCTTAATATCGACAGTGATGTCAAACTTACCCATTTGGCTATGCGTCACGGTTTGATTCAACCCTAAACCATGATTACCAATCCTGCGTTTTCATCGCTATTTGACAAGCCAAGCACCCAAGCTAGAACCAAAAAAATCGGTAACGTCTACAATGGTTACCGTATTATTATTGCTATCTTTTTTTCCTTTAGTTTTATGTTGGCACTAAAAAATGCCCAGCATGACTATTGGGTATTGATTAATCTTTTTCCCACTTTTTTCTATTTTTTGTTTAGTATTGCTTTATTTATTTTGTATTATTTTTATCCCAAAAATCCGCTGTTGATGGTCGGGCTAACTGTCGATGCGCTGGTACTCACTACCATGTTGTATTTTAGCGGTGGTAATGATTTACAAGTGATTTTGCTGTTTTTGGTGCAAGTTGCGGCGGCCTTTATGTTGGTGCGCTCCAACCAAGCTATTTTGCTGACTATTTTTGCCATCACGTTGGTTATTTATCAGCAGTTTTATCAAACCCTAAAAAACGATGTGAACTACGCGCTGGTCAACAACGTGGCATCGATGGCGATTAGCTTTATCGGGGTTGCTTATTTAAGTTATACGTTATCCAAACGGCTTAAACAAATTGAGCTGCTCTCTGAGCGCCAAGTCAATGAAGTCAATGCGCTAAATGCCATCAATAATAAAATTGTGCAAATCATTGATCAAGGGGTGGTGGTATTATCCCACGATTTAGAAATTTTTATCGCCAATGATACCGCAATCGAACAACTACATCTGCCCAAAGCCCTTGATAATTTTAATTTACTAGACATTTCCCCCTTATTAGCCGCAAGACTTGCACCCATCATCCAAGAGCCTGAAGAAACTTTAATAGTGCGGCTCGGCGCAGCGACTGCTAGCACACCTTTGGCCGTTGGCATTGAGCCCAATCACCAAAGCTTTAATGACTTGCGACTTCGTATCACCCAATTAAGACAGCAATATGCCATTATTTTTATTGAAGATTTACGTGATGAGTTTAGCCGCGCGCAGCAGTTAAAACTTGCGTCGCTGGGGCAATTATCCGCCAGTATTGCCCATGAGATTCGTAACCCGCTGGCAACCATTAGCCAAGCCAGTCAATTATTAATGGAGGAAGTTAATGAGGCTGACAGCGGCTTATCGGGTGACAATATCCTGCTATATGAGATGATTTATCACCAAACCATTCGGGTCAATAAAATCATCGAAGATGTGCTGAAATTATCTCGTCAGCAGCGCCCTAATTTTGTTTATATTGAACCCAAAACTTGGCTAAACGATTTTATACAAGAAAATTTTAGCGGGCAGAATATTTTTCTGCACTGCCATACTGATAAAGGCTTTATGTTTGATAACTATCAGCTAGCACAGATTTTGGTCAACCTAATCAATAACGGGCTGCGTTTTAGTAGCAAAACCGAGCCCCACGGCTTTGTCACCCTTCAAGTGTATGAGTTTGGCAAATCTATCCATATCGATGTGATAGACACAGGTCACGGCGTTGCCAAAGAAAATATTCAGTATTTATTTAATCCGTTTTTTACCACCGATAGTCAGGGCACGGGTCTGGGGCTTTATTTGTCGCAGGCCTTTTGTCAGGCAAACTATGCCAATCTAGAATATGTGCGAAGTGAGGGGCAAACTTGCTTTCGGATGATTTGTCAAACCAAAACTTTACCGTCTGTCTAAAATATCTTTGTAGCTAAAATTTTTAATTGAATTTTTTGGCTAAAGCATTCATATTACAGTAAGTTTATCGATATCAATTTAGCAAAATTGTCGGGAATTTGAGTGTATATGTGTTCACTTTTTTCCATTTTTTCAGTACAATATAGCGTAAATGATTAAAAAAATACATGTCGTATTTTGATCATCCTCAGGACATTTATCTCTATGGCACAACCTCAATCTTTTGAAAACGCGCCCATCAATTGGATCCCTGCGTTTGTCTTAATTAGCACGCCTTTGGCGGCTTTATTGATTGTACCTTATTACTTGTGGACACATAGCGTCAGTTGGCAAGTTTGGGCAATTTTCGCATTCTTTATGGCTTGGAATGGGTTAAGTATTACCGTTGGTTATCACCGTTTATGGTCACATCGTACTTACCAAGCGCATCCGATTGTCAAATGGTTCTTTCTGATTGGCGGCACCTTAGCTGTTCAGGGCTCAGTATTTGACTGGTGTGCAGGACACCGTTTGCACCACCGCCACGTCGATGATATCTATCAAGACCCCTACTCTGCCAAGCGTGGCTTTTGGTTCTCACATATCGGTTGGATGCTCAAAAACTACCCAAGCGGCCACTATGACTACAAAAATATCCCAGATTTAAAAGCTGATCCTGTGTTAGTCGCGCAAGATAAATATTATGCCTTGTGGATTTTATTGGCCAATATTGGCTTGCCGGCGCTGTTTGGTTGGATGGTGGGTGATGTTGCAGGTACCTTAGTACTTGCAGGGTTACTGCGCTTGGTGTTAAGCCATCATTTTACTTTCTTTATCAATTCGCTTTGCCATATGTTTGGTACCCGTCCTTATACCGATACCAACACCGCGCGTGATAATCCGATTCTGGCGATTTTCACTTGGGGCGAAGGCTATCATAACTACCACCACTTTTTCCAATACGA
Organism: Moraxella sp. CTOTU47618; assembly: GCF_032017425.1. Lineage (NCBI taxonomy): Bacteria > Pseudomonadati > Pseudomonadota > Gammaproteobacteria > Moraxellales > Moraxellaceae > Moraxella > Moraxella sp. CTOTU47618. Next base: position 18,295 of record NZ_DALZPW010000007.1, read on the forward strand.
CTATCGCAATGGGGTAAAATGGTGGCAATATGATCCTAGCAAATGGATTATTTATGGCTTGTCAAAAATCGGTTTGACTTGGGATTTAAAACGTGTCCCAGATGTTACTATTCAGCATGCGCAAACAGAAATGGCATTCAAACGTGCTGAGAAAAAAGTTGCGACTTTTTCAGGGAATTTAACCAGCGATTTCCAAGTGATAAAAGATCGTTTAAACAGTGAACAACAAGCCTTTAAACAAACGATTGCAGAATGGCAAGCGTTAAAAACGCAAGCCATTGAGATGAAAAAAAATGAGTTCGCCCAGCGTATTCATGAAGTTGATGATAAGCTAAAAGACCAGTTTAGTGGCATCGAGGATAAACTTCGCAATCATGCTCAACAAATTGAAAATTTGGTTAATCATTTAAAAGGCAAACATGTTTGATTAAAACATGAAAATGTTTAAAGGTTGACTGTGTCAAAAAAGGTAGGATAAAGTCCTACCTTTATTATTTTTATGGTTTTGTTGGGTACCGATTAGTCTTGTAACGGATAAGAGGGTGAAAATGGGTCTAACAATTCAATCAATCGGCGTTCATAGCACTGTCCACGCCAAATAAAATGTACTTTTGCATCACTAAAGGGTTTATCATCAAACCACAAAAATACCCCTTCCATCATTTTTGGCCAGTCATCCCAGCTAATTTCACCCACGCCCATCATCACCGCTAAGAACGCTGACAACAGCGTATCATGACTAACCGCCAGTAATAAATGCCCGTGCTTTGGCTGATGCTGAAATAAAAGCGCTAATAAATCCAAACCGCCTTTATGTGGTGCTTTAATCCCTGCCATGTCGCCCGCCAAAAAACGATTGATAAAATTGAGCGCACCAATTTGTTTGAATACCTTACTCACTTCTTCATGGTCAACCACCAAACTACCTGGCTCTACCAACAGCGATTGGTGCGACACATTTCTAGAGATGCCAGCCCCTGCTTGCATTAAAATTGCAGTATCAATACAACGTTGTATCGGGCTACTGATGCTATCTACATCCATCGAGTAATCTAAGTTGGCAGCCAACCAACGTCCCCAAGACTCCGCCAATACTCTGCCTTTTGGTGTTAGTGGTAATGCATAACTGGCAAAGCCATTTTTATCTGACATTTCGCGCAATGAATGGCGGGTAAATAGTATTAATCGCTCATTTTTCGGCAGTAGCTTGACCGAGTCAATCATACTGGGCGGTAAATGAGCAGGCATGGTGTTGATTGAACTAGACATTTAAATACGCATTCCTTATATCTTTTTATCTTTGCACCATAAATTGATACTATAAATTGATGAGGTCAAAAATTTAAGCGATTAAATGGGATGTTACTGCGGCAAACGCGCCAATCATACCATGACTTCAATGACTTTATGCCAGTCAAAAACTATCCCCGTACTACTGATTTCATTGGGGTAGGCTCTGGGATTGACAATAACCCGTGTATGACCTTGCTGATAATCAAAGGCTTCATGGGTATGTCCATGCAGCCAAATATCAGGCGCAAAATCGCTCTGTAACCATTCGCTCAAATCAACGACAAATCCCGCATTACTGGGAAAATTGGCATATTTTGGCGCGATAGATAATGGGCTGATGCTATGATGTGTCATGACCACGGTGGGCATAGCATCTTTTTCGCTTTGTTTTAAGGCATTTTGCAACCATGCCCTCTGCCGCTGATGGATAGATACGGTATCTTGGGGCGTTAACAGTCGGTTATCATAATAAATCTCGCGATAATCGCGCATAAACTGCTGAGCAATCTCTAACGTATTATCTTGTGGTTGATATTGATAATCCGTCCAAAGCGTTGTCCCAATAATTCTAACACCCATAAATTCAAAGCTCGCGCATTGTAAAAAGTGCACTTGCGTATCTTGCGTCAATGTCTTTATTTGGGCATCTAGCTCAAGAATATTATGACCAAAATACTCATGATTGCCCACAATCACAAAAATTGGTTTCTCAAGTCGCTTTGATTCACCGATTAGCCATTCGATGCCCAAAAGCCCATTGGACGTGTCGCCCGCTACTAAAATAGCATCGGCATTTGTATAAGGGATTTCACCAATCGGCAAATCCCTTCTTGCATAGCTATCAATATGTAAATCACTTAACACTTGAAAACGTACTGGCATACATGACTCGAAATGGATTATTTTAACGTATCCAAGATATAGTGCAGTTTGGCGGTGGGATTCGCTGCCGCCGTGATTGACCGCCCAATCACCAAATAATCAGACCCATTTGCTATGGCATCTTTGGGCGTGCAAATGCGGGTTTGGTCATTACTGGCGTCTTCTGGTAGTCTGATACCTGGCGTGACTAACAGAAAATCCTTGCCGCAAAGCTGTTTAAGCATAGTGGCTTCTTGTGCAGAGCAAACCACCCCATCGAGCCCAGATTGCTGCGTCAATAATGCTAGTCGCTTGACATGATGTTCCACCGAGTCAGTGATGCCCACTTCAGCCAAATCTTGCTGTGACATAGAGGTCAGCACCGTCACCGCAATCACTAAGGTTTGGTAGTTTTGCGCTGATAGACGCGCTTTCACCGTTTGCATGGCGCTGCGCCCCGAACTGGCATGTACATTGACCATCCACACCCCCAAATCAGCCGCCGCTAATACCGCCTGCGCAGTGGTGTTGGGGATATCATGAAATTTTAAATCTAAAAACACCTCAAAATTACGCTGATGTAAGGATGTCACTAAGCTATTACCATATTTGGTAAATAGCTCTTTGCCAACTTTCACCCGGCACAATGTAGGATCCAATTTATCCGACAAGCTTAGTGCTTGACGGTCATCCATGTTATCCAATGCCACAATAATGGGTGATTGAATAGGTGACTTGATGGCTGATTCGATGAGTGATGTTGCTTGCGGTACTGCCACTTGATTCATAACAAACTGACTCGTTTTTTCAATTCGATAGCATGGATTGCTTATCGTACGGGTGGTAAATTAGGGTTGGCTGCGGTAGGTGCAATCGTTGCATTGCTGGTTTGCGCTAAATGCTGTTCATAATTATGCTGCGTTTGCATCAATTTTTCTTGGGTTTGCTTTAATTCTTTAGATAAGCGCTGATTTTCCAGTTTCATCTGTAACACGCGAAATAAAATCAACCCCATCAATAGTCCCGCGATGACCCCTAAAACAATGCTAATAATCAGCAGTAGCCCCAAACTCATTTGTGGTACTTGGCTAAACAGTAAATTTACTTCGACTTGGTTGTTATTCACCAATACCAGCATCAATGAATAACCAACGACCACGAACAACAAAATCGCTAACAGATAACGCATATTTTTCTCCTTTATTATTTTAATCAATCTACATTTTTGAATGCCACTATTATTACAGATAATTGAAAAAAAAGAGTGGATTTTTTGTCCACTCTTTTTTGATCAATCATATGTTAAACCATATCGCTAGTTCAATAACGTTAAATGACTCAAAAACCGCAACTAACGATGATGATTGACTGCCTCTCGCAATGCTTTGCCAGGTTTAAAATGGGGTATCGCTGTTGCTTTCACGGTAACTTTCTCGCCTGTTTTAGGGTTGCGCGCCACACGTGGCTCACGATGATGCAAACTAAAACTACCAAAACCGCGTACTTCGACACGTCCGTTTTGAGATAAGGTATCGACCATCAAATCAATGATTTGCTTGGTGGCATCCTCAATGGTTTTTTCTGGTATATTCTCACATTCACTTGATAATCTAGTGATCAAATCAGATTTGTTTAACACTTTTTCCATACTACCCCTAACACGCTAAACGTAACTGTCATAGTCTAAATTACAGAATGATGGTTTTAAAAACTTCGTTACAGTTCAAGTTTATCCAGCAATCTATTAACAATTCTAATAATGAAAAATTACATTTCATTACTTTTCTTCGCATATTATAACAAAACCACCTTAAATTCGTCGTCTTTTTTTAGACTAAATCTTTCATTTTGTTACCTAAAAGGCAAAAATAAAAAAAGCGACTAAGTTAGTCGCTTTTTTTATCACTCACAAAACCGATTATTGGTTTTGTTGTTGCTCTTTGATTAAGTCACCAATCGTTTTTGGTTGGGTATCAGCTGCTGCATTTGAACTTAATGCTTTGATAGCATCACGTTGCTCTGCTTCGTCTTTTGCACGAACTGATAGGTTGATACCGCGAGTTTTGCGATCCACGCTAACAATTTTCGCTTCAACTTCATCACCGACATTCAGTACAGTGGTCGCATCATCTACTTTGTCTTGTTGGATTTCTGAAGCACGTAAGTAGCCTTCTACATCATCAGCTAGTTTTACTTTAGCGCCTTTGGCATCAACGTCAGTTACTACCCCTTTCACTACTGCACCACGATCATTTGATACTAGGTATTCGTTGAATGGGTCGCTGTTAAGTTGTTTGATACCCAAGCTGATACGGTTAGCTTCTGCATCTACAGACAAGATGACCGCTTCAACGGTATCACCTTTATTGTAGTTACGAATCGCTTCTTCACCGCTTTCAGTCCAAGAAAGGTCTGATAAGTGAACTAGACCATCAATACCACCTTCTAAACCGATAAAGATACCAAAGTCAGTGATTGATTTGATAGTACCAGATACTTTGTCACCTTTTTGGTGGTTCTTATCAAACTCTTCCCATGGGTTTGGCATGGTTTGTTTGATACCTAAGCTGATACGACGACGGTCTTCATCAATATCAAGGATTTGAACCATGATCTCGTCACCGATTTGTACCACTTTTGAAGGATGGATGTTTTTGTTGGTATGATCCATTTCAGAAACGTGTACTAAGCCTTCGATACCATCAGCGATTTCAGCAAAACAACCATAATCAGTCAGGTTAGTTACACGTGCTTTAACGTTAGTACCTTTTGGATAGTTGTTAAGAACGTCTTGCCATGGGTCAGTGCCTAATTGTTTTAGACCTAAGCTGACACGGTTACGTTCGCGGTCAAATTTTAATACTTTAACTTTTAATTCTTGACCCACTTCAACCACTTCTGATGGGTGCTTGATACGGCGCCATGCCATATCTGTGATGTGTAATAGACCATCGATACCACCTAGGTCTACGAATGCACCGTAATCAGTTAAGTTTTTCACCACGCCGACCACTTCTTGACCTTCTTCAAGGTTAGATAGTAGCGCTTCGCGCTCTGCTGAGTTTTCAGATTCCATCACAGCGCGGCGGCTAACAACGACGTTGTTGCGTTTTTGATCCAGTTTGATGACTTTAAATTCTAGCTCTTTGCCTTCTAAGTGGGCAGTGTCGCGTACTGGGCGAGTGTCCACCAATGAACCTGGTAAGAACGCACGTACTGAACCGATATCAACCGTGAAACCACCTTTAACTTTACCAGAGATAAGACCGGTTACGATCTCATTGTTCTCATAAAGTTTTTCAAGTACGTTCCAAGTTTCAGCACGTTTTGCTTTTTCACGTGACAATAGGGTTTGACCCATACCATTGTCAACCGCATCTACAACGACTTGAACTTGGTCGCCAACTGCTACTTCAAGCTCGCCTTGTTCATTCAAAAATTCTGAACGCGCAACGATACCTTCTGATTTTAGACCCGTATCTACGGTAATCCAGTCGCTATCAATCGCAACTACGGTACCTGCGATAACTGCACCGCGTTCTACGTCAAGTACTTGGCTTGCTTCAAACAGTTCAGCAAATGATTCCATCATAAAATTTACCTTTGTATAGCCGTAGCCTGTCCAGCACAGTACGGTTCAAATTAAGATTTTTTATAAACATAAGGCTGGTTTTAGTGCCTATAAAAAATCGATAAAACTTTTAAAAACTGTTAGTTAAAAAATAGTTAGTTAATTGTCAAACCGCGCTCAACACATAGTTGCCAAACTTGGTTAAACACTTGCTCAGCATCGATGGCTGAGCTATCAATCACTATCGCATCATCGGCAGCCTTAGCCGGTGAGGCACTGCGTGTACTATCACGCTCATCACGCGCAATAATTTGTGCCAAAATTTCGTCAAAATCTGCCTGTTTGCCAGCGTTGGTCAACTGACTGACACGGCGCGCGGCTCGTGCCTCAGAGGATGCGATCAAATAAACTTTCAGCGGCGCATCGGGGAAAACCACTGTTCCCATATCACGCCCGTCTGCAATCAAGCCCTTTTTTGGGTTGCCTTGCGACGTTGCCATATTTTTTTGTAACTCTAATAGCGCTTGACGCACCTTCGGGAATACCGCGACTTTTGACGCAAAGTTCCCCACTTCTTCGGTGCGAATCACTTCGCTCACATCGTTGGCATTCACGAGCACTGTCACATGCTCAGAATCCGCTTTTGCGGCTGCAAACTCAATTTTCAACGATTGGGTTAAATCAGCTAACGCAGTTTCATCAATGTTGTCCGTTAACAAACCCGCTTGGTGGGCTGCAAGACCCACAATCCGATACACCGCCCCTGAATCCAAAATTTGATAATCCAGCAGCTTTGCCAGTCTTGCCGTCAATGTGCCTTTACCTGCACCACTTGAGCCATCAACGGTGATGACGGGCAAGCTTGCGGTTAGATCAAAAGACGGTTGCGTTAACGTTTGTGACATGCCATTTTATAAACAAAGCAAAAATAGTCATATATTTTACGCCTGAAAGCTATTTTATACAAGTAATTTGACACAAGGATTGACTAAATTGCGTCTCATTTTTTGCCAATGCAAAAAGGGACTAAACATGAGAAAGGCATCAAGACGCAGAGTGATGATTAACCATTGCGCAATAGAAAAAAAAGCTAGCGACTTACAGGATTAAGCATCCGCTCACCTTTAACAATCGCTGGCTTTTAACAATCACCGACTAAAACTGCCAAAGGTTCAACAGTTTCCAAAATTTATAGCGTAAAGGTGGGTTTATCTGAGCTGAGATGACCCGCTAACAGGCGGTCGACTTCGTTTTTGATGCGTAACCCTGCTTCATCTTTGCCAAGCTGTAACGCATAGCCTGCAGGGCGCTGTGCTTGTGCGCGATGGTTGACCCACACCACTTTACCATGCAGCGGCATTCTCTCACTCGAATTTGGCAAAGTAATTGCCACAAAGGTTTGACTGCCTAGTTGTTGCTGCTGGTTAGTAGGAATAAATAACGCACCGTTTTCAATAAAAGGCAGATAGCTAGCATACAATTTTTCGATCGTATCATAGTTAATGGTGGTGATACCGCCACGAGATGGCATTGCCATAATCACTGTTCCTTTTACTAACGCATGGGGTTACCAACGTATGGTGAATGATAAATAATATAGATAATTGGGTAATATAGATAATTGAATAGATTAGCAATCAAGCATGGTGCTAAAAATTTTATCATAGCATAACTTATCTTGGATATGTTGCTGTCTATCTTGCCAGATTTGATCGATAACCCACTGTAACTGGCTAATTTGCTTTAATGTCGGTGGTGGCTGCAGCTTGCCAAAATCCAAGTCATGGGCGGACGCTGAGATACCGACGGCAAATTGCCCCAATGGTACTAACAAGGCTTGCGACAAATACAAAAAATCCGTCAATGTCAGCGTTTTTTGCCAATAGTTGCTGGCTTGTACAGGCGTACGTTGTCCGCTACGAACTGCTTGAAAGCTGTTTATCCAAGTCTGGCGGTGTTGATACCATTCGCTGTTTAACATTTGCAGTGCCAAAAAAGGCGCATAACCAGACCATCCATTGACTTGTTGTAAAGTCACGGCATCGGTATTGGGCATTAATTGCTGCATCACTTGCATTGATTGAGCGGGGGTCACATGGCTCACTGAAAATGCCTGTAGCCGCGAGCGAATCGTTGGCAGTAGCTGCGAAGGACTATCGCTAATTAATAGCATTAATACATTTTCGGCAGGTTCTTCTAATGTCTTAAGAAGCGCGTTACTGGCTGCTAGAGTCATCGCATCCGCTTGGTGAATAACCACAATTCTTAATCCGCCACTCGACTGCGTGACAAACGGCTGTAATTCCCGAATTTCGTCAATCTTGATGCTATAACTTGACTGATGGGTTGGGGCTTGCGCCACAAGAGCATTGTTTACTTTAGGTTTGGGCGACGCGTCACGCGCCACGGTGGGTGTGGGAATTTGATAAAGATCGGGGTGGGTATTGGCAATCAGCCATTGGCAACTTTGGCATTGCCCACAGGCAGTTGCCACACCTTGTACATTGTCCCGTTGATTCTCACACAATGCCCATGCGACAAACCGATACACAAAAGCACGTTTACCAGTCCCCGCATTGCCTGCAAACAACATCGCGTGCGGCAAGGCGTCTATATGGGTGGTCAAATACTGCCAAGTTGCCTGTTGCCACGGCAGTAAATCCATAAATAGCCACTGCTGTATCACCTGTTGGCTCACGGGATCTGGATAGTAGTATTGGGTTACCTCATTGTGTGTTGATTCGATATTGGGTTGTTTGGTGCTTTTTGCTTGGGTAGTTATAGTCGATGCCATAGAAAAAAATCAGTCAACAGAGTAACTATAGTATAATCGCTGCAGCTAGATAATCAATTAGGATAATCAGTCAGGTTGTTTTCTCGAAGACATGAATGCGGTAACACGTCGCGTTATTTTATCCCTTACTGTCTTTAAACCTTGGCCCATAAGATTTTTGTTGCAAATAAATGATGGATTTTTTTTGATGAGTCGATTAAATTTTCATCTTAAGATATCTATTTTCGTTTTTTTCTTATGTTTGTGATTCACCCTATTTAAAAAAACGATTCAATTTTCTGTTTACTTCGAGGTTAGTTTGACGAATTTATCGCAACCTAATAATCAAGATGCTTTACTCAATGCCCAACATCGTTATGATGCGGCGGATATGGCAGACCAATTAAAGGTGATGCCAACCTTAGAAGCGCGTTTAACTACCATTCTAAACGAAATTAATGCGCTGCGTGATTTTCCCCAAGTTACCCTATTTAAACAACTGCTAGATACCTTGCGTAACCGTGCAAATGATGCTACGACCGCCAATGAACAGATGGCACTATTCGTTCGACTATTGCGCGGCAATCGTGTGTGGGCAGAAGGGTTTTGTGTGTTTATGCTTACCTTGATTAGTCGTTATCGTCAGGTGTCGCTATACACGGATTTGGGTATCTTGTCAGACGCTGGCTTTACTTCGCAATTTTTTGATTTGGTCGGTGAAAAGCTATTACCCTCTGTACCCGATGACCGCGATTTGATAGGGTTATTTAATGCGTTTTTTGCCACTCCAAAAACCCGCTACTGGGTGCGCTTAATCCATGAGCGCTGGTGGATTGAACTGATACTTATTCTTAAAGTACCCGCAGGCAAAGAAGCATTGGTGCAAGCGCTTGAAGCCAATGTGCTCAAAGCCATTACTATTTTAACTGCGCGTATCAACGGCATCGGGCTCAATGCCGATTTAATAAAGGCGTTTCCCAATCCGATTGACAATCAAGATACTTTCATTGCGCTAAATCGCGAAGTCGCTGAATTTGTCAGTCAATACCAGCTCAGCATGCAGCCAGGGGATGACCAAGCGATGCCACAGCCTGAGGTGGATAGCAGTCAAATTTTAGTGTTGACCGACCAGGCCCGCACTATGATGCAAAACATCCGTCGCCGTATTCATCGAACGGGTATTACTGTGCGTACCACCAATATGTTGGTGCGCCTTGAGCAAAGCTTGCAGCGTCTTGAATTGTTGGTGTCACTGCTATCGGACAACGATCATATCAAGAAAAAAACCGTCATAGAGCTCATTAACACGTTGTATGAAGATTCATACCACCGCAGTAGTTTTAGATATTTATTTGGCATCAATACCGCGCTCTTGTCGCGCCGTGTGACTGAGACTGCCAGTAAGGTCGGCGAGCATTATATCAGTACCGATAAAGCGGGCTATCGCCGTATGTATAAAAAAGCAGCATTGGGTGGTCTACTCATCGGCTGTATGGCGACCCTTAAAATCCTAGGGAAATCCTTACCGCTGGCACCTTTTGGCGTGGCTTTTTTAAACAGTATGATTTACGGTCTTGGCTTTGTGGCGATTCATATCATTGGCGGTACAGTGGCGACCAAACAGCCTGCCATGACGGCTGCCGCGATTGCTTCAACCATCTCAGAGGTAAAAGGACGCAAAGCGGCACGATTTACCAAATTGACAGAATTGGTCGTTGATATCATGCGCACCCAGTTTATTGCCATTATGGGTAATATTTCAATTGCAATGCCGATTGCGCTACTGATTTCGTCCCTGTGGCTGTATGGACTGGGTCGTCCGTTAACATCGGAAGCTAGCGCAGAGCACTTGCTGCATGATCTCAACCCGTTTACCTCGCTGGCTATCTTTCATGCCGCGATTGCTGGGGTGTATCTTTATATTTCAGGATTGATTGCAGGCTATTACGATAATCTTGCGGTACACAATAAAATTGGCGAGCGTATCCGCAACCATCCTACTCTAAAACGGATGATGACACCTGTGACGTTGTTGCGCTTTAGCGATTTTATCGAGCGCAATCTGGGTGCGATTATGAGTAACTTTTTATTCGGTTGCTTTTTGGGTAGTACGGCGACCATCGGTTATATTTTTGGCTTACCGCTTGATATTCGCCATATTGCCTTTGCGTCTGCCAACTTTATTCACGGGATTTTTAACATTTATGCCAACACGGGCGAGTTTCCAGAAATCGGTATTATTTTGGTCAGTCTATTTGGGGTGATGGTCATCGGTATGATTAACTTGTTGGTGAGTTTTTCACTCGCGTTAATGACCGCCTTACGCGCGCGTGATGTGAAAGTCTTTGAGTGGAAATTCTTATTTGAATTGGTCGCCTCGCATTTGATGACCCAACCCTCTGACTTTTTTATCCCGCGTAAACAGCCGATGAACTATGCGCTCATCGACAGCGATGGTAATATTATCTATGATGATAAACCGATTGCAAACGATGGTAAAAATAATAAAGGGCATAAAACCACCCTGACATCGCAGCCAGAAGAACATCCGCATGCTACTACGCCCCATATCGACAATATCAGTCATACGGAAAAATTGACTGATGAAGAAATTGCAGAGAAAAAACAGGCAATTAAAGAAAAAGTGGTGCAAAAGGCGGTCGATAATATCACCCCAAATGACACGGCAAGCAAGCTACCCAAATAACCGATTAAATACTGTATGTTAAACACTGCAGACGTTAGAAACACAGAACGACTGTAAAAATACGCACCACTGTAAAAACATGATGCATTTTTTAAGAGATACAAGTTTGGAAGACAGAATTTTGAAAGATACAAGTTTGAAAAATACAATGAACCAACCCCCGACATCAATGAGTCCGACTCAATTGGCGCATCGGTTAAATGAGCTATTAAAAATTAATGAATTCCAAGATTATTGTCCCAATGGTCTGCAAGTGGATGGTGGGCAGCCGATACAGCACATCCTCACCGGTGTCACAGCCTCTGAGGCATTGATTGAACAAGCGATTGCGCACAATGCCCAAGCGATTTTGGTGCATCATGGCTATTTTTGGAAAGGGGAACCTGCGCCTTTAATTGGCATGAAAGGCAAGCGTATTCGTTTGTTGATGCAACACGGCATTTCCTTACTGGCTTATCATTTACCGTTAGACGCTCATCCCCAATTGGGCAATAACGCGCAATTAGCGTTAGCGCTGGGTTGGAGTGATTTGTCGCCGCTATACCCTGACGAAAAACACCCGATTGGTAATATCGTGGATTTAGCAGCGCCGTTGTCGATTGCAGCTCTCACCAACAAACTATCGACTACGTTAACCCGTCCGCCCCTACATTTATCCGGGGGTAATCAAACAATTTCGCGCATTGGTCTGTGTACGGGTGGCGCACAGGATATGATTGAGCAAGCGGCACAAATGGGTTGTCAAGCCTATATCTCCGGTGAAGTATCAGAGCGAACCACTCACATAGCCCGTGAGCTGGGTATTGATTATTTTGCCTGTGGACATCATGCCACTGAGCGAGGTGGTGTGCTTGCATTGGGGAATTATGTCAAAGAAAATCTTGCTTTGACCGTTGATTTTGTCGATATCGATAATCCCGCCTAAAATTGGGCAGTTTATTGACTAATTATTACCCGTTAGTTGCATTTTAGCGGGTTTTTTACGCTTTTTATCATAAATTTGCCATTCGTTACGTTCAAAAACATGACGCGTAACTTTAATTTCACTACAATACCCCCATTGTTTCATATAACTAACTGTATTGCCATGCAGTAAATATTGTTATTGTTTATTTATTTTATGCGTGCCATACGTTACCCTACGTTAAATTCTTTAGGTAAGTGCTTGGGCTTATTAAACAATTTTTAATTTGCCAGTACTTACAAAAATTTTAACCCTTTTACGGGTTGTACTTGATTATTATTTATTTCGATAGTTCTCTACAATGGATAGGGAGTTATCACCGTCCTAGGTATAAGGGGAGCCAACCTGTTTGGCTCTTTTTTTAGCGTTAAGTTAATAACGACCTATTTTGGATGGAAGCTTTTTTGGCTAGATTTAGGATAGAGTTAGATAGTTGGATTAAGCCATTTACTTATGTGGCTTGCCTGACTGGTACTTAGTGAATTAGTACTTAGTTAACTGGTGCTTGGTTTAACGGGTACTAGGTTTAACTATCGATTCGGTTCTTAGTTTCACAAAATGTTTTCATTTGGCATAGTTGTTTTTTATTAATTTAACGTATCTAACGTATGTGCACCGTGGAGTGACACATGCCGCTAAACTCATCATTTGAGTATTGTGATGATTTGGCTTTGACCTATCCTGCGTCGATTTCGACGTCGGTCAAAGCATTTTTAAGCCCTTTAACTTTATACCCGTTTCAACATCCTTTATTACGCTTTAGTAAATACGCGACCCAATTTAAACGCTTGCAATTCTTCCCGATTCAACACAAGCCTTGTTTGGGTGTGGTGATATCGCCAAAAATTGCCCAGTCTCGTGTGCCAGCGGTGCCTAGCCATGTGCAAGATTTGGCGCAACTGGCTAATCCGTCTGCTAGTCTTATTAATCGCTTTATCAAGCCACTAAAATGGTTGAGTGCCAGTAAAAAGTTGGCAGCTGTGATGGGGATTGGTTTGCCCTTAGCTTATGTTGCAGCTCAGGTGGGCGTTACTGACAAAGTCGTTAATGGCAATGCTATCAATACCCTTGCCTCACCTACTAGCATGGTTGCAGCACCAAAAATGGCGACTTTTGATAGTATTCTATCTCAAAAGCAGCTGCGTATTGCCATCGTCAATGGTAATACCACCTATTTTGCTCGAGATGGCTTTGAGCACGGCTTTGGCTATGATGTCATGCGCCATTATGCGAAGCGATTGGATGTCACCATGAGCACACAAGTATTTGCCACTGATGCGGACGCGATGGCGGCTGTCAAAACGGGCAAAGCCGATATTGCCTTGACCAATGTGTCGGATCACCAAAACGCCACTGCGTTATCATCGCTCAGTCTAAGCTGCGACAAAGATTATTTATCACAGCAGGGTCTCAACGAACATGTTGCCATACAGCTAAACCCCAATGATATCAAACTCAAAGATGATGTAAAAAACTTCCTGTGTGGCGGTCAATCGCTCACCCGTAATCAACATTTAGCGGCGTTTTATAGTCAAACACCATTGGCAGAGCCGTTTAATCAACAACATTTTGCCGATACCATGACACGCGTGTTGCCCATCTATGAGCCATCTTTTAAGCAGACAGCAAACAAATACCATCTTGATTGGCAACTGCTTGTGGCAATGGGGTACCAAGAATCGCATCTGGATGCAGAAGCTACTTCGCCAACGGGTGTGCGCGGTATCATGATGCTGACCAATGCCACTGCCAATGCGATGGGCGTTGATAATCGGACTGACCCGACCCAGAGTATCCAAGGCGGCGCTAAGTATCTCAGTCAGCTGCAACATGAATTTGCCCAAGTGCCAGCATCAGATCGAGTATGGTTTACCCTAGCGGCATACAATATGGGTCCACAAGCGATTAAAGATATCCAGCAGATTTTGGAAAAGCGTGGTATTGATGGCAACAATTGGGCAGCCGTGTATCAGTATTTAAAAGTCAATAGTCAAAGCAATAGCCGTTACGTACAGTGCTTAGATTACGTGACCCATATCCGCAGTTATTTGGAGGCGTTAAAATTAGACAAAGTCAATCATCCTCAATTGACTTGATGAGTGTGGGTATAAAAACTAAACATTTTCAAAAAAGAATGGTTTAACGCCATTCTTTTTTTTATGCTATCACTTTGTCATTTTTAAAAATTACTGACTTATTATTAATATTATTAACCTAAGGATAGCACGTGACCCAGCTCCAGAATCAGCCCCACACTCAATCAAGCACTCAGCCTGTTTATGCCACCCAATACCGTATTTATTTAGAAGATACCGATGCAGGCGGGATTGTGTATCACGCCAATCATTTAAAGCTGTTTGAGCGTTGTCGTCGCGACTGGTTACGTGCATTGGGGATGACCAGTTATTTTTATCAAGCGCATTCAGCCGAGGCTGTGAGCCATGACGTTACTCACCATAGCGATAGTGGCAAACCTGATATCCAATTTGTAGTGAGCCAAGCTAACATCCGCTATTTGCGTCCGATTCTGCTTGATAGCGAAGTCACCGTTGTGATTGAGACGGCAGACTGCAAATCTGCGTCATTACAGCTTGAGCAGCGGATTTATGATAACCACCAGCAGCTGTTAAGCCAAGCCGAGATAAGTATTGTATGCGTGGCTACTCATAAAGATGAAAAAGGGCAAACCCAAGTTCGTCCTACCCGTTTGCCCAAAGCCTTTGTACAGCTGCTGCAGCTCGCTCAGTAAATGTATGATTGTCCTGTCTTACAAAGGTCATTTTGCTTTACAAGTTTGACAGATAACTTGCTCATCTTCTAGGCGGTATGCCATCATACTGCCGCCCCATACACACCCTGCATCCGTGGCTCTGGCATTTGCCAAATCTACTTTGGCTTTTAGCGCCGCCCAATGACCAAATAAAATTTTGCGTTCGCGCGGCACTTGCCATTCAAACCATGGACGAAACCCCTCTGGCATTTTATCATCCAAACTGGATTTAAAGCTAAACTCTAGCGTGCCGTCCATTTGACAAAGGCGCATACGGGTAAAATAATTGCAAATCGCCCGCATACGCGCGTAGCCTGTCAGCATATTTGACCAAGGAACAGCGGTGTCGCTATACAGGTTTGGCAGCAGCCTATCGAGTTGCCATAAGCTACTTTGTAATTGAGTTTGCAATTCTGATGCATGCATGGCTGCTTGGGTGATACTCCAGTTTGGCGGGATGCCTGCATGCACCATCACGGTTTTATCATTGGGATAGACAAGCAGCGGCTGGCGACGAAGCCAGTTGAGTAATTCATCACAATCTGGGGCGTCAAAAATCGCTTGTGTTCTATCCTTTTTCTTAATCTTTATGACACCACGCCATACCGCGATTAAGTTAATATCATGATTGCCTAATACCATTTCGGCAGCACCAGCTTGGCAAAGACGTTTTACCAGACGCAGCGCGCTCAGCGAGTCTTCACCGCGTGCCACGATATCGCCAACAAACCATAATTTATCTTGCTGTTCATCAAACCCAATTTGCTTGAGCAGTGCCTGCAAATCGGCATAACAGCCTTGAATATCGCCAATGACAAATTGATGTCGAAAACCCATAACACCTCATACATCTTGAAAGTAAAATTTTAAACAGCTATAAAAAAATTAACCATTTGCCGCAATGCCGTTTGCCGCGATACCATTAGCCGCGATGCCATTAGACAAGGTCACAAAATCTTGTACTGATAACGTTTCAGGACGCGCCAGTGGATTAAGCCCCCATGCCACAAGCTGGGGTTCTGTGACCGCAGGCAAAATCGGCGACTTTTTAAAAATCGCGCGCAGTGTTTTACGGCGATGATTAAATGCCTCACGCACCACAAGGGCAAACAGCTTTTCATCGTCAGCCACAATCGGTTTTTGTTGATAAGGTCTGAGTCGAAATACCGCACTCGTCACTTTGGGTGGGGGGTTGAATGCCCCATTTGGCACCGTCAGTAAATAATCAGTTTCACAATAATACTGCATCATGATGGATAAACGACCATATTCTCGGCTATCTACATCTGCGGTGATGCGATCCACCACTTCTTTTTGTAGCATAAAATGCATGTCTTCAATGACATCGGCAAAACTTAATAAATGAAACAATAACGGCGTAGAAATATTGTATGGCAAGTTACCGACAATGCGCATTTTTTTTTCGGTGGTAGCATTAGGGTTATCGCCAATGATTTGCTGGAACAACGCACGGTAATCCACT
This sequence comes from Moraxella sp. CTOTU47618, assembly GCF_032017425.1. NCBI lineage: Bacteria > Pseudomonadati > Pseudomonadota > Gammaproteobacteria > Moraxellales > Moraxellaceae > Moraxella > Moraxella sp. CTOTU47618. The sequence goes on from NZ_DALZPW010000007.1 coordinate 34,717, forward strand.
TCCATGGCATTGGCTTTGACAATGGTTAAGCCCTCATTGCTATTGGCGCCAATGCGAATGCGCAGGCTGTCTGCCAAATCGGTATCAAGCTCGACAACGGTCAAGTGATTGACTTCCTTGAGTAGCGGCTCAGTAATCGCGCCCATGCCTGGACCAATTTCAACCATCAAATCATCGCGACCTGCATGAATACTGTCAATAATTCTCCCAATAATCACCTGATCATGTAAGAAATTTTGCCCAAAACGTTTTCTAGGCTGATGCGATAAAAAAGCAGAGACTGTCACTCAAAACATTCCTATAAAAATGAAATAATTATCAATGTTGCGCAGTACACGATAACTCTCACCGTAATCAGACACAAATCACTATCAAGCTGATAATTATAGCATAGCTTGACGCGCCATTATGACAATTTCATGACAACTGGAGACTATCGCAATAGCATGGCAAGAGTATGACAGCAATTTGCGCCATCGCTCAATTTAAATTTTTGTAGTTTATATCATGCTACAAATTTTTGATGGGTTAAATTTTTGATGGTTCAATTTTTTGATGCGTCAATCGCCTGTCGAATTCTGATGACTAAGTTGTTATAATGCAACAAATTTAACTAACCCTTTATTTAGTGAGCATTGTATGGGCTTTAATTGTGGTATCGTCGGACTGCCAAATGTTGGTAAATCAACCCTGTTTAACGCATTGACCAAAGCTGGAATTGCGGCAGAAAACTTCCCGTTTTGTACCAAAGATCCCAATACTGGGATTGTACCTGTACCCGACCCACGTCTCAAACAACTTGCCGATATCGTCAAACCTGAGCGCGTTGTGCCCACCTCAATGGAATTTGTGGATATTGCCGGTCTAGTGGCAGGCGCATCCAAAGGCGAAGGCATGGGTAATCAGTTCTTAGCCAATATCCGTGAAACCGATGCGATTGCCCATGTGGTACGCTGCTTTGATGATGACAACGTGATTCACGTCGATGGACGCGTCAACCCATTATCCGATATCGAAACCATCAATACCGAACTTGCGCTAGCTGACCTTGAAGCAGTGAGCCGTGCGCTTATCAATGTCGGTAAAAAAGCCAAAGGCGGTGATAAAGACGCCAAAGCCATGCTGGATGTGTTTAACAAAATTGAGCCATTTTTAGCCGATGGTAAGCCTGCGCGCATGGCAAATCTGGACGAGGATGAGAAAAAAATCATCCGCAGTTATGGTTTAATCACCCTAAAACCGACCATGTATATTGCCAACGTGAGCGAGGATGGCTTTGACAACAATCCTTATCTTGACCAAGTACGGGAATTTGCGGCAAAAGATGATGCGTTGGTGGTCGCGCTATGCAACCAAATCGAATCTGAAATCGCCCAGCTGGATGACGATGAAAAACAAGAGTTTTTAGAAAGTATGGGTATGACTGAGGCAGGGCTTGACCGTGTGATTCGCGCAGGTTATGAGCTGCTTAATATGCAAACGTATTTTACCGCAGGGGTCAAAGAAGTGCGCGCTTGGACGGTCAAAGTCGGTGCCACGGCACCAGAAGCAGCAGGCGTGATTCATACCGACTTTGAGCGTGGCTTTATCCGCGCTGAAGTGATTGCGTTCGATGATTTTATTGAATACAACGGTGAAAAAGGCGCGGCAGCGGCCGGTAAATCTCGCCTCGAAGGTAAAACCTACATCGTGCAAGATGGCGATGTCATGCACTTTAGATTTAATGTATAAATCATGCACTCATAGCCTTATTGACATAATATGATTGATACAAATAGGCAATTTTAGTTGCCTATTTTTGCAAGTTTATTTTTTAAAAACGCTTGACTTGTATTGCAAGTCACTATCTTAATCCTTATAATATGCGTTCGTAATTTTGAGAGCCCTCGTTTCCCAGACACTCACTCTCAACTATTAACTCAAAAAGGTTTTTAAACATGAAAACTATCAGTGCTAAACCACATGAAGTGACACACGATTGGTACATCGTCGACGCTGAAGGTAAAACATTAGGTCGCTTGGCGAGCGAAATCGCATCACGCTTACGTGGCAAGCATAAGCCTTCTTACACCCCTCACGTTGACACAGGTGATTATATCGTTGTAATTAATGCTGAGAAAGTTGCCGTGACTGGTAAAAAAGCGCAAGACAAAAAATATTACCGTCACACCGGTTACCCAGGTGGTATCAGAGAGACTAACTTTACTAAACTTATCGCACACAAACCCGCTGACGTACTTAACAAAGCGGTTAAAGGTATGTTGCCAAAAGGTCCATTGGGCTATGCGATGATTAAAAAGTTAAAAGTTTACTCAGGTACTGAGCATCCTCATACTGCTCAACAACCTCAAGTATTAGATATCTAAGGAGTAACACATGGAACGCAATTACGGTACAGGTCGTCGTAAAACTTCAACAGCTCGTGTGTTCTTATCTGCGGGTACAGGTAACATCGTCGTTAACGGTAAACCACTTGATCAATACTTTGGTCGTGAAACATCAGTAATGGTTGTACGTCAACCTTTAGAATTACTGGATGCTGCTAGCAAATATGATATCTATGTGACTGTAAAAGGTGGCGGTATCAATGGTCAAGCAGGCGCGATTCGCCACGGTATTACCCGTGCATTGATCGAGTCAGACGAAACTTTAAAACCAGCGCTTAAAGAAGCGGGCTTTGTGACTCGTGACGCGCGTGAAGTTGAACGTAAAAAATTGGGCTTACGTAAAGCACGTAAACGTCCCCAATTCTCAAAACGTTAATATTTTTCGTGGTCGAAATTCTCGTATCGACCGCGTTTTTTGGCGTTTACAAAAAAGACTCTTGTTTACCGCAAGGGTCTTTTTTATTTACCTTAGGTAATTTATTTTATTGCAAAAATAGCATAAAATAGCAAAATTAGCGTAATTTAGGCACAGCTAAGGTGGCAATTCTGTAACAACTGATTTACAATAGCCACAAACCCAGTGTGGGAATATGGTTACCCACTTCATTAATCTGGAGGAGTTCTTAATGAGCCATGCCGAAGGCGTCGACGTTAAGCGTCGAAGAGTTTTAATCGCATCCACTGCCGCTATGGGCGCAGTCGGTGTCGCTGCTATTGCTACGCCGTTTGTGCGTTCATGGTATCCAAGTGCAAAAGCAGAAGCTGCGGGCGCACCTGTTAGCCAAGACCTAAGCAAACTCGAAGCAGGACAAATGATTGTTATCAAATATCGTGGTAAACCGATTTATCTTGTCAAACGTACCAAAGAGATGATGGATAATTTATCAAAAGTAGAATCATCACTTGCCGATCCAAAATCAGAAGGTTCATTACAACCTGACTACTGCAAAAATAATAGCCGCTCAAAAGACAATAGTGAAGTTCTAGTGTGTGAAGGGGTTTGTACTCACTTAGGTTGTGCACCAGGTTATCGTCCTGATGTCGGCGCAGCAGATTTGGGTGGCAGCAGCTGGGTTGGCGGATTTTTATGCCCCTGTCACGGTTCAAAGTATGACTTAGCTGGACGTGTTTTTAAGGGTCAACCTGCGCCTCGTAATTTGCCAGTTCCTGAGTATAGCATCAGCGGTACTATCTTAACGGTGGGGGCATAATATGAGTGCAAAGAAATTTATGCATTGGGTGGATGCGCGCTTTCCAGCGACAGAAACTTATGAATACCATATGTCAAAGTATTACGCACCAAAGAATTTCAACTTTTGGTACTTCTTTGGCGTATTATCAATGGTGGTATTGGTCAATCAGTTAGTGACGGGTATTTGGCTAACCATGATGTTCAACCCAAGTGCAGAAGGCGCATTTGCTTCTGTAGAATACATTATGCGTGATGTACAAGGTGGTTGGTTAATCCGTTATATGCACTCAACCGGTGCTTCGGCATTCTTCGTGGTCGTGTATCTGCATATGTTCCGTGGCTTGTTGTATGGTTCATACCAAAAACCTCGTGAACTGGTTTGGCTCATCGGTATGGGTATCTATCTGTGCTTAATGGCAGAAGGTTTCTTCGGTTACTTATTACCTTGGGGTAATATGTCTTTCTGGGGTGCCCAGGTTATTTTAAACCTACCAGCAGCGATTCCATTTATTGGTGATGCATTGGGAGAATGGGTAAAAGGTGACTATATCATCTCGGGTATTACCTTAAACCGTTTCTTCGCGTTGCACGTCGTTGCGATTCCTTTGATTTTAGTGGGTCTGGTATTTGTTCACTTGGTAGCATTGCACCATGTTGGTTCTAATAACCCAGATGGTATCGATATCAAAAAACTTAAAGATAAAAATGGTGTACCCCTTGATGGTGTGGCTTTCCACCCGTACTACACTGTGCATGATATGATTGGTATCGTGGTATTCTTTATCATTTTCTTTACCGTGGTATTCTTCTTCCCAGAAGGCGGCGGTTTCTTCCTTGAGCCACCAAACTTTGAAGCAGCAAACCCACTTAAGACACCTGCTCACATTGCCCCTGTTTGGTACTATACGCCTTTTTATGCGATGTTACGTGCAACTCCGTCTATGTTTGGTTCAGCCCTGCCGGGTGTTATTGTGATGGCAGCATCAATTGCTATTTTATTTGTATTGCCTTGGTTAGACAAATCGCCCGTGCGTTCAATGCGTTATAAGGGTATTTTGTCAAAAATTGCGCTTGCTATCTTTGTTGTTAGTTTCTTGATTTTAGGTTACTTAGGGGTAATTCCATCAAGTGATACCGCAACGCTTGTGGCACGTATTTGTACTATTTTGTATTTCTTGTTTTTCTTGCTAATGCCAATCTATACATCGATTGAAACTTGCAAACAGCCACCTGAACGTGTAACTGGAGGTCACTAATGAAAGCGGTTAAAAAATTAGTTGCTGGATTGGGTTTGACAGTTGCACTAGGTTTGGGCGCGACAGCCGCACAAGCTAGCGAAGGCGGCTGTGGCACCTATAAAACAGTTGATGGTAAAGAAGCACATTTGGCTTGTGAAACCGCTCCTGTGGATTTGACCAATAAAGCGTCCATTCAACGTGGTGCCTCATTATTTATGAGTTACTGTGCAGGCTGTCACTCAGCGCAATATGTTCGCTACTCAAAAATGTACAAAGACTTGGACATTCCAAAAGAGTTGGTGGAAAAATACTTGATGCTGACCACTGACCAAGTCGGTGACCATATCAATGCAGGTGTGGACCCAGAGCTTCAAAAAGCTTGGTTTGGTGCCCAGCCACCTGATTTGTCACTTGAAACCCGTCTACGTGGTAATGATTGGGTTTATACGTACTTGTTAGCCTTCTATGAAGATCCAAGTCGTCCTTGGGGTGCCAACAATATCGTACTGCCGAATGTTGCTATGCCGTTCGTCCTTCATGATATGCAAATGAACACCTCAAAAGAAGAATATCGTCGTAATATTGGTGATATCGTCAACTTTATGGCGTGGATGGCAGAGCCGCAAGCGCACCAACGTAAAGTATATGGTTTTTGGGTCATCTTATTCTTACTTGCGTTATTAATTCCAGTGTACTTACTCAATAAAGAATTTTGGAAAGACGTTAAATAAGGATTGATATAAAAAAAGGTAGCTTAGGCTACCTTTTTTTATGCGCATTTATTGCTTGATTGGTATGATAACTTTCACAGTTATTGCTAATTCAGTCATTTTAAGCTAGGCTTATCCTTTACGCTGATACAGCTTATTATTTTTAACTATGTTGACCCCTACTTCGAACACCCCGTTGATTTATGCCGATGATGGCTACCTAAGTCACCAATTAAGACTGGTTTTACTTGAGAAAAAAATAGAATTTAGCGAGACGAACATTCGTGATGATGAGGATTTTGCCGAAGATTTACCTGATATCAACCCTTACAACACGCTGCCGGTATTTATTCATCGTGAATTGATTTTATATAACAATCGTATTATTTTTGAATACCTTGAAGAGCGCTATCATCAGAACAAACTGCTACCTGAAAATCCGATTGAAAAGGCACAATACCGTCAATTATGGTGGCGCATTGAGAAAGACTGGATTAAACTGGCAGATACGCTATTGACCCATAAGGATACCTTAGATGTCAACCAAGCAAAGGTTGCCAGAAAGCAACTGACTGAATCTCTGGTTACCATAGCGCCGCTGTTTGCCCATAAGGCCTTTTTTCTTTCAGATACCATGGGTATATGTGATTGCATTTTGTCATCGATTTTATATCGCTTAAAACCCATGGGTATTGAATTGCCGCTGCACCTGTGCCGTCCGTTGTATCAATATATGGAGCGGATGTTTAATCGCCCAACCTTTAAAACCAGTTTAAAATAGTAATCATTAAAATAAGAGAATCACCATGGAAAACGACTTTCAACTCACCCCGACTCGCCCTTATATGGTACGCGCTATTTTTGAATGGCTTGAAGACAATAACCTAACCCCACATATCATGGTCGATACGACACAGCCCAATGTCACCGTGCCTGTCGAATATGTGCAAGATGGTCGTATCGTACTTAATATCGCCAGCCGTGCTACAGGTAATTTGGTCATTAATAATGATTTTATTCATTTTCATGCGCGATTTGGCGGTGTTTCGCAAGAATTATGGGTACCGATGCAAGCGGTGATGGGGATTTATGCCAGAGAAAATTCACAAGGCATGTTCTTTGACCCAACGGAATACGATAATGCGCCGCAATCTGAAATCAACGCCAGTCAACCAGCCGATTCCACCGATGCACAACGTCCAAAACGTGAAAACAAAGCAGGGTTAAAAATCTTGGATTAGTGCATTGTCACTGGCAATATGGGTTTAATTTTGTTAAAATAATCAATTACTTTTTTAGTTTTGAATAGGATAACCATAGTCATGGCACGTGTCACTGTAGAAGATTGTCTAGAAAATATCCACAACCGTTTTGATTTGATTCTTGTTGCCAGTAAACGTGCGCGCCAAATCGCACGCGGTGTATCGGAACCTATGGTTGAGCGTGAAAATGATAAACCAACCGTACTTGCCCTTCGTGAAATCGCTGAGGGCCTTGTGACTAAAGAGATTTTAAATCAACCTGAGCGCGAATTGCCTAACAAATTTCACCATGTCGATTTGAGCATTTCAAGTGGTCATGGATTCTAACGGTAGCTTAAGCCACTGTTAATAGTTAGCGACTATTATTTTATAAAGAGTCACCTTTTTTAGGTGACTTTTTAGTTGAATTAAACGTGGAATGAAACGTGGAATTATATGTAACTTAGCTTGACAATTCACGGTAATTTTGCGAATAATTAAGATATCTTTATAATACGTTTTTACTAAGTTTAGCTGGTTTGATGCCAGCTATTTTTATCCAGCCGTTTTTTATGATAGAGTTAACTGCTGACCAGAACACTATGACTTTTTAGCAGGTTAAACCTATCGATCGTACGTTGAGGGCACATTTTTGAATATATCAACTTTACCAAAATTAAGCCATCCTGATGTGGATATTGCACAGTTTGACCTAATGCGTGTATTGGATTATTTGGATGATGACGAACAGCAAATTGTTCTCAAAGCCTGTGCCTTTGGCGACCAAGCCCATATCAAAGATAAACGCAAATCTGGCGAGCCTTATATCACCCACCCTATGGCGGTAGCGGAAATTTTGGGTAGTTTTCGCATGGATGTCGATACCATTGTGGCGGCGATTTTGCATGATACTGTGGAAGATACACCTACCACTGAAGAAGATTTGATCCGAGAGTTTGGCAAGGCAGTTGCCCAAATCGTCAATGGTGTCACCAAATTAAAATCCTCCAATGAAAAACACATCAATAAAGCCGCGACTTTTTACCGCATTATTACCGCAACGCTAGAAGACCCGCGCGTGTTGATTGTCAAATTGGCTGACCGCTTACACAATATGACCACCATCGAAGCGGTGCCTGAGAAAAAACAACAGGCAACCGCACAAGAAACGTTGGATTTTTATGTGCCGTTTGCACGTACGCTTGGGCTGAATGATTTAGCCGACTATATCGAGATTTTATGTTATCGCAGCCTAAATGCACCCATGTATAACAAGTTATCCGATAAACTTATGCAGCATGGTTTGGGGCGCACCTTTCAACAAGAAGCTATTCATAATTATTTAAATATTGTTTTGAGCCGACTGGGCGTTAAAGGTTATGTCAAAGATGTCGATAACCGCGTGACTTTGTTTCGTCAGTTCTTTAAAAACCGCGGCAAAATCACCGATTTGCTATGGCATTATGAATTTATGCTAGTCATGGATAAAGTGGAAGACTGCGACCAAATCGCCAAGTATTTTATCAATAAATACCAAATTGCGCCTGAGTGTATCGAAGATAATATCCGCCATCCGCGTGCGGGGGGCAACCAATCGTTTACCATTACCTATAAAAACGACCATGACACCATCAAAGTGGTCATTTTGACTAAAACCATGCTCAAAACCACCCGTTTAGGGATTTTGATGGGTGAAGCCGCATCGCCGCTTAGCCAGTCAGTGATTCAGGCCTCTCTACGCAATCTGCAAAACTTGATTGCCGACAATGAAAGCGATATCGAAGAGCAGCCATCCGATGCGGTGACGGTGGTTGATAAACTGATTGACTATCTTCACGAACGTAAAATTATTTGCTATACCCCAAACGGTGATGCCTATGAGTTGCCGCGCGGCTCCACAGCGCTTGACTTTGCCTATACTATCAGTACCCATATCGGTAACCGTGCAACGGGCGCTGAAATCAATGGCGTAGAAGCCAAACTGGGTACGATTTTGAAAACTGGCAATAGGGTCAAAATTCATACCGACCCCAATGCGATTCCAAAAGCGGAGTGGCTGGGTTTTGTGGCAACTAATAAAGCGCGGCGTGCGTTGTTTGAATGGTTAAAAGGCTTAAATCCTGAGCAAAAAGAGCACGAAGGCAAAACCGCCTTTGAGCGCGCGCTTAAAACGCAAAATCTTTCACTCGCTGATGTGAGCGATGAACAATGGCAATTGCTACTTGATTGGCGTGGCTTACAGGATAAAAGTGCGTTCTTTACGGAGTTTACCACAGGTAAATTGCTACCGCAGATTGCCGTTTCGCGCTTATTGACCCAAGAGCAGCTTGCTAAAAACCAAGCCAGCGCCCATGCCGCTAACCAACCGCAAAGCTTGATTGCGGATGCCGCCAATATGGAGATGAATTTTTCCAGCTGTTGTCATCCTGTGTATGGCGACCCGATTGTCGGGCATATTTCAAAAAATGGCTTGGTGGTGCATCGACATAAATGTTTTTCAATTGATGAAATTCGCCGTGTCAATGAATACCAAGTGATTCCGCTACATTGGCGAGTGTCTAACAGTGAGGATGAGATATCCAAGCGTATTTATTTTGATGCCGCGCTAAAAATTAATCAAAACCTGACCGATGAGCAAATCAGCGATTTAATCTTTATTGTACGTGATACTCAGGCGGGTTTTGAGTATATTGAACAGCGTAATGGCTATACCTTGCTGTTTGTGGTGGTGCAAAGCCGTGCCCAGATTGCAAGCTTAATTCAGCGCCTACGCACCTTCTTGGGCTATCCCAATATTGTAAGGCTGTATCAATGGAATGACGAAGTGCTACTTTCTCAGAGCCAAAACACGTCTGCGCCAAAAAATAAAGATATTTTATAAACCCATCATACTGTAATAGGAAATAATATGAGCCGTGACATCATTCATACTGACAATGCCCCTGCTGCGGTAGGCACTTATTCACAAGCCGTGAAGGTTGATAAGACTGTCTATATTTCAGGTCAAATCGGACTCGACCCAAATACCATGACCCTAGCCGATGGCTTTGTCAATCAGGCCAACCAAGTCATGTCAAACATCGAGGCTATCTGCCAAGCCGCAGGTGGTTCGTTAGCCAATGTGGTGAAGTTTAACGTCTCCCTCACCGATTTGGCAGATTTTTCTGCCTTAAATGAGATTTTTGCGGCGCGCCTAACTGCGCCCTACCCTGCCCGTGCCGCGGTGCAAGTGGCCGCCTTGCCAAAAGGTGCGGTGGTCGAAATTGAAGCGCTTTTGGTTTTAGATTGATTTTGGTTTTAGATTGATTTTGGTTTTAGATGAATGTTAACCCGCTCAAATGGAAGGTGAGTTACAAGACTTGCCTTTTTTTATGTCAAATTTTTGCCCATCTGACCACAGTTTAACGCCTAGAATTGGGCTATAATTTAACCCTACAACAATTTTTAAAGGTGTGTTTTGCTAATCCAAGTTGCCTTACCTGTGCCCATTGATTCGGTGTTCGATTATCGCGTTGTGGGCGATGCGTTGCCCGCGATTGGCTGCCGCGTCCGAGTACCGTTTGGTGCGCGCAAATTGGTCGGCATCGTGGTGGCGCATATTGAGCACAGTCAGCTTACGCAAAATGCGATTAAACCTGTATTGGACATACTTGATGAAGTGCCGATTGTCGATGAGGCTTTGCTAAAACTCGCTTATTGGCTGTCTGCTTATTACTGCTATCCGCTTGGCGATGTGTTCGATGTCATGCTGCCGACGTTAATTCGCCAAGGAATGACGCTCGACTACCGACAATTATGCTGGCGACAATTACGCGATGCCACTGACGAGGATTTTTCCGCCAGTGCCAAAAAACAACGCCAACAATTTGCTTTATATGAATTGGTCATCAACTCGCATGGCAATTCGCATAGTAATTCACATAGCAATGACACAAAACTTGTAACTGAGTTTGCGCTACTAGACAACGGTGTCGAGCCTGCTTATTTAAAAAAATTTGAGCAAAAAGGTCTGATTGCGCCTGTTTATCAAATGCCATCTTTACCCAAGCTTGCTAAGCTTGCCACCACGCCGCTCACCTTAAATTTGCAGCAACAACAAGCGGTGCAAAAAATCACCCACGCCTGCCAGCAGCCACACTATGAAGGTTTTTTGCTCAATGGCATTACGGGCAGTGGCAAGACCGAAGTGTATTTGCAAGTGATGCAAACGGTACTAGCACAAGGCAAACAAGTGCTTATCTTAGTGCCAGAAATTGGGCTGACCCCACAGACCAGACAGCGATTTGCCGAACGATTTGAAGCCCAAGTATTGATGCTACATTCAGGACTTAATGACACCGTGCGGCTTGATGGCTGGCAACAATGCCGACTGGGCTATGCGCAAATTATTATCGGTACGCGTTCGTCAGTGTTATACCCATTTGCCAATTTAGGGCTGATTATTGTCGATGAGTCGCATGACCAATCTTACAAACAGCAAGACTCACTGCGCTATCACGCCAGTGACGTGGCGCTCTATCGGGGGTTTCAGCTTAATTGTCCGGTAATTTTGGGCACCGCGACGCCATCACTTGAAAGCCTGTATCTGGTACAACAAGGTAAACTTACCGAGCTTACTTTGACCCAGCGTGCAGGCGATGCCAAACCTGCCATCATGCAGCTGATTGATGCGCGCCAACAGGCATGGCAAAACGGTTTGGCGCAAAGTTTAATTCAAGCCATTCGGCAAACGTTGGATAAAGATGAGCAAGTATTGGTATTTTTAAACCGTCGTGGCTACGCGCCCATCTTATTGTGTGATGCTTGCGGTTGGCAAGCAGACTGCCCGCGCTGTGATGCGCATTTGACAGTGCATTTTCAGCCAGTGGCAATGCTAAAATGCCACCACTGCGATTGGCAGCAAGCCATCCCGAATCATTGCCCTAGCTGCGGTAGCAGCAATCTTGACCCTGTGGGCATGGGTACGGCGCGGATGGTTGAAGGGTTAACTGAGCTTTTCCCCGATGTGCCTGTGATTCAAATTGACCGCGATACCACGCGTAAAAAAAACAGTTGGGAGCAAGTGTATCAGCGTATTGCTGATAACCCCAAAGCCATTTTGGTGGGCACGCAAATGGTGGCTAAAGGGCACCATTTCCCCAATGTGACGTTGGTGGCAATCCCCAATGCTGACCGTGGTTTTTTATCCTCAGATTTTCGCTCGCCTGAGCATACTGCCCAGCTGATTATCCAAGTGGCCGGTCGTGCGGGTCGTGCCGATAAAGCAGGTCTGGTACTGATACAAACCCTGCAACCTGAAAATCCCGCGTTACTGACTTTGGTACGTGAAGGATATCTGAGTTTTGCTCAGCAATTATTGGCTGAGCGGCGCATGTTGGGATTGCCGCCATTTACTTACGCTTGTTTGGTACGGGTGGAAAGCAAATCGTTAGAAAACAATCAGCAAATTTTGCATCAAGCAATGGCGCTATTGCCATCACGCCAACACATGACAGCCTTGGGTATTGCCATTAATGGCCCGGTGGATGCGCCGATGGCAAAGAAGAACAGTCGCTATCACTCGCATTTATTAATTTTGACCAAAACACGCCACGTTCGCCAGCAGCTATTGTCGGACTGGTGGCGACAGACGATTGCGTTGCCATCGGCAAAGTATGCCAGACTATCGATTGACATTGATCCGATGAGTTGGTCTTAACCTGACTTGTAAAACCATTGCTTTTGGTAGACCGCTTATTTTAGGGGATGTTTAAATGGGCTTTTTTCAAGTCGCTGATTGGGCTATAATTTAGCTAATTTTTGCCATTGATTAGGGTAAGTAAATAACAATGAC
>NZ_DALZPW010000007.1:47417-142951 GCF_032017425.1 Moraxella sp. CTOTU47618
CCCAAAACCGCTTCAAGATTCAAAGCAGCCTACTGATGTGCACCCTAATGCGCATAGTCATGGCAACAATCATCACCATAAGGACATAACAATGACCCCAAAACCGCTTCAAGATTCAAAGCAGCCTACTGATGTGCACCCTAATGCGCATGGTCATGGCAACAATCACCGCCATGAGGATGCTGACCACAGCCCCAGTCACAGTCACAGTCACAGCCATACCGATAATCAGCGTATCATCACGATAGCGTTTGCTATCATTGCAAGCTATATGATTGTTGAAGTCATCGGCGGTTATATTACCGGCAGTTTGGCGTTGTTATCAGATGCAGGTCATATGTTTAGTGATGCGGTGTCACTTGCCATGACTTTGTTTGCGTTTATCATCGGTAAAAAATCCGCTACCTCTCATAAAACTTTTGGTTATCGCCGTTTTGAGATTTTGATTGCGCTCATCAATGGGGTAACGCTACTGATTATCAGTGCAGGTATCATTTATGAAGCCGTGCTGCGTTTTCAGCAGCCGCCACAAATCGCCACCACGGGTATGCTGTTTATCAGTACTATTGGGCTTATCGTCAATTTGGTGGTGGCGAAGCTGATGCACGGTGGTGATACTGATAATCTCAATATGAAAAGCGCTTATTTACATGTATTAAGTGACTTGCTAGGCTCGGTGGCTGCGATTATTGCTGCTATTGTGATTATGCTGTTTGGCTGGGTGTGGGCAGATGCGGCAGTGAGTATTTTGGTGGCGCTACTGATTGTTCGCAGTGGTTATGCTGTCGTCAAAAATGCCGCCCATATCTTGATGGAAGGCGCGCCCAATGATATTGACCAAAGCGCTATTATCAAAACCCTCTCTGCCCACCCAAACGTTTTATCGGTTCATGATTTACACGTCTGGACGATTACCAGCGGCTTACATAGTTTATCTTGTCATATCATCGTCCCAAGCTCGCTTACCCTGCAGCAAACTGACGCGCTATTATCAGACTTACAGCACGAGTTACAGCATTTAGGCATTGGGCACAGTACCATTCAATTTGAGAGTGATTTGCATGCGCACTCCGCGCAGTTTAATTGTGACATTACCAGCACACCCCCTGTCCATGCGCATGCGCACTAACCGACTTTTTGGCCTAAGGTGCCAAAAAATCGGTGCTGCCGCTGAGCGTTTTTTAGTTTTTTTTGTGGTGTTTGCTGGTTGCTTGCTTAACTTTTCTTACGATTAATTGCGTAATAGTGCGCATTACTTAGGCTAAATATGTTAGGATGAATCAGCACCATGCTGTGGCAAGCGTTGTTTGCTAAACGCTTGCTAAACGTTTGCCAAACAATTAAACATCTGTATTTAATATCTATTTAAGTTTCTATTAAATCTATATAACAATTACTAGCTTACTGGAGGTAAACGCGTATGACACACCGTTCTGCACCTTTCGTGGCACCCAATTTGCATCTCACCCAATCTGATGGCTCAGACAACTCAGATAATGGCAATCCCTCAGCATTGCTGGTTGATGAAAAGGCGCATAAAAAACAGGTCAAGTTATTGCTCTCGACCTTGCAAGCCGATATTGCCCAGTTTCGGGATAATTTTTTTCCGCCGCCCTATCTCACCCAAATTCAAGATTTGCCTATTTATGCAGGCAATTTGGCAGAGGTGCAAAGCTATGAGCAAACCTGGCAAGCTTTGATTGATCGCGCCAAAGGGTTTTATCCCTCGGCAGGACTGCCGCCTGATTATCTGCCATTACCCGCAAGCCTTGAGATACCGCAGTTTATTTATCATGTGCAAAAACTACATTTGACCCGTACCAAAGCCAAGGAATCCAAAAATTTTGGCTCGGTGGGTGCACTGGTTGAAAAATGCGGTCCGTATGAGGATGCCCAGTTGATGGCGATGGAAAATGCCTTAGCCAAAGGCGAAGACGTGCGGCTGGTGGCGCATCGTGAATTTATTGATTTACGTGCTTATGTGTTTTGTCGCAATCCCAAAGGCGAATTGCTAGAGCCTGAACGGATTCGTTTTTATCGCACAGGTTTGGTTATTCAAACATTAGCAGACTTTAAAGTGGTGGACAGTCGGCAAACTCCCCGTAAAAAACGCAATGACGCCTATAAAAATGCGATTGCCGATAATGGGATTTGGAAAATTTTTGTCAAAAATTAAAAATAATTGAGGTTTTGTATGTTTGTGCTTGCTGCCGGTGCTGATAGTTCTATGATGCTTGACGCAACTATCTTTTTGGGTGCGGCAGTGATTTTGATACCGCTCGCAAAGCGTTTTGGTATCGCCACGGTATTGGGTTATTTGTTTACCGGTTTGCTACTAGGTCCGAGTTTTTTAAAAGTTGCGGGCAACCCCGATGACTTGCTGCATTTTTCTGAATTTGGGGTCGTGCTGCTATTATTTATTATTGGTTTAGAGCTACAGCCTTCTAGGCTTTGGGCACTTAGGCAACAGATTTTTGTGTTAGGCGGGCTGCAGGTGATTGTCACGGGCGTGGTGCTGATGCTGCTATCGTGGTATTTTTTAGATATTCGGCTATCAAATAGCTTTGTCATCGGTTTTGGCTTGGCGCTGTCATCAACGGCGTTTGTGTTGCAGTTATTGGGTGAAAAAAAGCAGCTTGCCACCACGCATGGTCAACAAGCCTTTACTATTTTATTGTTTCAAGATATCGCGGTTATTCCTTTACTTGCCGCATTGCCATTTTTGTCGGGCGCGCAAGAGCAAAATTACGATTGGATTTATTTTGCCAAAGTCATCAGTATTTTTGCTGGCATGATATTTGTCAGTCGGTTTGTGGTACGTCCTTTCTTTAAGTTCGTGGCCTCTAGTAACGCCACCGAGCTGCTCACCGCCACGGCGTTGTTTATCGTACTGGGTGTGTCGCTATTGATGAATTATATAGGCTTGTCAATGGCACTTGGGGCATTTTTAACCGGGGTGCTACTGGCTGACTCCGAATACCGCCACGAGTTAGAGGCAAGTATTGAGCCATTTAAGGGGTTGCTGCTTGGGCTGTTTTTTATGTCAGTTGGCATGCTTACCAACGTCAAATTAATTGTCGCCAAGCCCTTTCTCATCATTGGTTTGGCAGTATTGCTGATGCTCATTAAGTTTGTGGTGCTGACAATCATTGCGCGGCTCATGGGCAACAAAAACGAAAGCAGTATCCGTCTTGGGGTGACGCTAGCGCAAGGCGGGGAATTTGCGTTTGTACTGTTTAGCGTGGCGACCGCCCAGCATCTGTTAACCCGTGAACAACAAAATATCCTAAACCTTGTGGTAACTGTCTCAATGGCAATGACACCACTGGCATTTTTATTACTGGAAAAAATTGGTAATCCGATATTTGCCAAAGCTAAGCCCAGTAAAGAATACGACAAAATACCCAACCATGAGCACGCAGTGGTGATTGCAGGATTTGGACGTGTCGGGCAAATCATCGGCCGTGTGCTACGCATGCACAATATTGAATTTACCGCGATTGAAAAATCTGCCAACCAAGTCGATTTCGTCCGCAAATTTGGTAACCAAGTATACTATGGCAATCCCCAAAATCCTGAAATCCTACGCGCAGCAGGGCTTCAACGAGCCAAAGTTTTTATTATTGCCATTGGCGATATCGAGCTGTCTGCAACGGTGGCCGATTATGTGGTACGCAATTATCCGCATTTGACCATCTTGGCACGTGCCAAAAACCGTGAGCATTATTATCGTTTGCGCGATGCGGGGGTTAAGTATATTTGGCGAGAAACCTACCTATCTTCACTGGATATGTCACGCGAAACCTTGGAAGTATTGGGCATGGCACCACAAACTGCCCGAAAAACCGTGCAAATGTTCCGCGATTATGATGACGCATTGATTGAACGGCAGCGCGCCATCTATGAAGATGAAGCCGAGATGATTGCCTCAGCACAATCGGCGATTCAAGAACTCGAAAGCTTATTTGATAGCGATATGACCACCGCGAAACATGAACTCAATAAAGAAAAAGAGCGGTTTGAAAAATTGGCTGATGAATCCTACTCGCAAACCAAAAAATAACCCAAACAAACCATCAATAGAAACGAACATTTAAAATGTTAAAAATCATAAGGGGTACAAGCATGCAAATCCGTGTCGTACAACAAGATATTACGACCCTAGCTGTTGATGCGATTGTCAACGCTGCCAACAATTCATTGCTCGGTGGTGGCGGGGTTGATGGCGCTATTCACCGTAAAGCAGGCACGTCACTACTTGCGGCTTGTCGAGTGATTCATGATGAGCAAGGCGGTTGTCCTACTGGCAAAGCCGTGATTACCCCTGCAGGGAATTTGCCCGCCAAATATGTGATTCACACCGTCGGACCTGTTTGGCATGGCGGACAGTCAAATGAGTCAGCGCTACTAGCAAGCTGTTACACCGAATCGCTGAAACTTGCTGAGCAAAACGGTGTTAAAACCATTGCTTTTCCCAATATTTCAACGGGTGTGTATCGTTTTCCAAAACAACAAGCCGCACAAATTGCGGTAAACACCGTAAAAGATTTCGTCAAGCAAAACGAAAATCATGAATTTGAAGACATTATCTTTGTCTGTTTTGATGCAGAAAATTATCAGCTTTATCTAAATTTAGTCCAACCCGAAAATTAAAATATGCAAATTTTACATGATGGCGAAGCTTTAACTATCGCAAAGCAGTATCTGAACGCAATGTCCAAATCCATGGGCGACTGCCAACTTGCAATCATGAAAAATGAAACAATAAACCGCCTTAAGGGTGCATGATATGAGAGCCTACACACACTGCCACCAGACCTGCCAACGGGCGATTGTGTATAAATCTTGGGTCATTTTTGCCGACAATCATTGGCCATATTTACAAAAATTAACAATTCAATTTTGATAAAAAAAACAGCCTAATTTTAGACTGTTTTTTTAATGTTTTTTGATTAACAAGGGCATCGCTTCATGCCACCGCCATTACTCGGGTAGCGCGCATCGACGCAGTAGCGAAAAAAGGTCTTTTCATCCATCGGCTCTAGATCAGGATGCTGCTCCTGCATATGGCTGACGTAGGTCGCATAATCAGGGACACCGACCATCAAACGAAAGCTTTGTTGCATCCGTTTGACCAGCGTGATTAGGCGGGTCATATTTTTTGGGCTAAAAATTACCTCCTTTTGCGCCTTTAAGGTCATTTTAATCAAGTTAGCGATTAACGCGTTATTACTCATGTGACTCTCCTTCTATCTGCCTAGCATGGTTTTGGTGAAATCCAAGCAATTGCACAAATATAAGTGCAATCGCTGTTAATTTTTCACTAATGCGGTGCAGAAATATTCAAGGGTTTTGGATCTTCATAAATCGCCTCACCTTCAACCACAGTAGGTTTATCACTTGCCAAGGCTTTTGTTAATGCGCGAATCGTACCGAAAATCATTACAATCATCACAATCATAAAGAAGCCACAAAGCACGGCATCCACATAGTTTGAGAATACGATGGTTTGCATCTCATCCAAGGTTTTGGCAGGTTTTAACACTTCACCTTTGGCAATCGCGGCGCTGTATTTGTGCGCTTGCGCTAAGAAACCAATCGCTGGGTTTTCATGGAAGATTTTTTGCCAACCTGCCGTCAGACAGGTAATCAATAAGAAAACCGTGGGTGCCACAGTGACCCAAGCGTACTTTTGTTTTTTCATTTTAAATAAAACTGCGGTACCTAGGGTTAATGCCATGGCTGCCAAGATTTGGTTACCGATGCCAAATAGCGGCCACAATGAGTTAATGCCCCCAAGCGGATCAATGACGCCTTGGTAGACAAAGAAGCCCCAAGCGGCGACTGCAATCAAAGTTGCAAGCAAATGCACGCCGAGATTGGTTGAGCCACGTACCGATGGCACCACGATGCCAATTGTGTCTTGTACCATAAAACGACAAGCACGCGTCCCTGCATCGACTGCAGTCAAAATAAACAAGGCTTCGAATAAAATCGCAAAATGATACCAAAACCCCATCATTGCGGTACTACCAAAGATAGACGATAGGATATGTGCCATCCCAATTGCAAAGGTCGGTGCACCGCCTGTCCGTGAGATAATAGAGCTCTCACCCACTTGCTGCGCTAGTGTCGTAAGCGCATCGGGGGTAATTACAAACCCCAATTTTTGGATAGCGGCTGCCGCTGTCTCTGGGGTTGTACCTAAAAGCGCTGCTGGGGCATTAATCGCAAAATACATACCAGGGTCAAGAATGGTGGCACAGATCATTGCCATGATACCAACCATCGACTCCATGAGCATACCACCATAACCAATGGCGCGAGTATCCACTTCATTATCCACAAGTTTTGGGGTCGTACCACTCGATACCAACGCGTGAAAACCAGAGATAGCACCACAAGCAATGGTAATAAACAAGAACGGAAATAACCCGCCTTTAAATACTGGTCCCGTGCCATCGATAAATTTGGTAACCGCGGGCATTTTTAACTCTGGCATGGTAAAGATAATCGCCAGTGCCAAACCTGCAATCACCCCTATTTTTAAAAAAGTAGATAAATAATCACGCGGTGCAAGCAGCAGCCACACAGGCAATACCGACGCTACCACACCATAAATCATCAATGCCCAAGTCAGCTGGGTACCTGTCAAGGTAAACAATTCAGCCATCGCAGGGTCTTTGGCAATATCGCCACCAAATACAATCGCCGCCATCATCAACACAAAGCCGATGATAGACACTTCCATGATTTTACCTGGGCGTAGATAGCGCATATAGATGCCCATCAGTAGCGCGATTGGAATCGTTGCCGCGATGGTAAATAGCCCCCAAGGACTGTGCGCTAGCGCCTTCACCACCACCAGTGCCAGTACGGCAAGAATAATGACCATCACGCCGAGTGCGCCGAGCATCACCGTAATACCCGTAAAAGTACCCAGCTCGTCTTTTGCCATTTCACCCAGTGATTTGCCATCACGGCGGGTCGAGATAAATAGCACAGTAAAATCTTGTACCGCACCTGCAAATACCACCCCAATGATAAGCCATAGCGTACCTGGCAAATAACCCATTTGTGCCGCTAAGATAGGACCGACTAATGGACCTGCTCCAGCAATCGCAGCAAAGTGGTGGCCAAATAAGACGTATTTATTGGTAGGAACATAATCTAAACCATCTTTTAGGCGGTGAGCCGGTGTCACGCGGCGGGGATTGAGTTCAAAGACTTTTTTGGCGATAAATAAGCTATAGTAGCGATAAGCAATGCTATACGAACACACGGCAGCGGCGACGAGCCACACCGCATTGATACTTTCGCTGCGGTGCAGGGCGATTGTCCCTAACGCCACTGCGCCAATAATTGCAACAAGTAACCACACTATCTTTGATAGCATGGGGGAGTTACTTGTCATTGCGGAATTTGTCTGCATGTCAACTCCTTTTTATATGAAGATCATCCTAGGATAGAGATAAAAGCAATTATCTTCAACTGAACTAAATTAACATGTAATTACGTTAAAGCATTATTGCTTCTTTTTTGTAATATTTTGCAAATTGTAACATGGATTGGTGGTCATTCGTCATTCAATGTATCACTGTTACTCAATATATACTAAATTTACTGGCTTTAGCCTGCGTCGTTGTTTGGTATAATGACCCAATCAGCTTAAAAGCCTGTACATTTTAGCCTATATTTTTTGACCAGTTTTACAAACTTAATCGGCCAAGTCGCTGCTACAGCATTTATTTTTGCATTTTTTATGTATTTTTATGCTTTTTTTAATGAAACATACCCTATGAAACCAACCCAAAATCATAAGCCTCAAATGTTTGACCCAGCAGCCAAAATGACTCCGGTTGATACTGCCAGTAATGCCGATGCCAATCTGCTACATCAGTCAACTGTAACACTTGAAGGCATGCCAAAGGTGAGCGAGTTGCAAAAACTGCAATCAGCGACCCGTACAGCGCGCAAGCCTTTTCAGTGGCAGTTTTTGTTGCCGCAATATTGGGGGATTTGGCTTGGGGTTGCGCTAATTTTGCCATTGATTTATTTGCCGTTACGCTATCAATTTAAAATCGGTCATTTTTTGGGAAAATTGTTATTTGGACTGATTAAAAGCCGCCGAGCCGATACTTTGACCAATCTGTCATTGGCGTTTCCAGAACTCAGCGAAGATCAGCGTTTAGAGATGGCAGAGAAGATTTTTATCAATGCCGGTGTGGGTGTGTTTGAAAGTCTGTGTGCGTGGTATCGACCTGATGTATTTACCCGCTGTGTCACTGTATCAGGGCTGCACCATGTCAAAAACGCCCAATCGCAAGGTAAAGCGGTGATTTTACTTGGCATCCATTCGACTTTGCTCGATTTGGGTGGACGGCTGACCACCATGTTTACCCCGCTGGATGTGGTGTATCGACCGCAAAACAATGCGCTGCTTGATTGGTTTATTTTCAACGCTCGCTCAAAGGTTTATAGTGACCAAATCAGTCATCGCGATATGCGCCATTTTGCCAAAAATCTTAAAGACAACCATGTGGTATGGATTACCCCCGACCAAGATTTTGGGCTTAAACAAGGCGTGATGGCAGACTTTTTTGGGGTGCCCGCTGCCACCTTGACCGCACCACGTCGTATGGCAAAACTGGGCAATAAAGCCAATCCACCTGCCGTGATGATATTGCATTTTTATCGGGAAACCCCGGATGAGATGCCAAAAGGTCGCAAACCGCATTATCACATCATCTTCTCGCCTATCATTGACAACTACCCAACCGAAGATGAATTAGCGGATGCCAAACGCATCAATCAGCTATTAGAAAATTATATCCGTATCGACCCGACCCAATACATGTGGTTTCATCGGCGCTATAAAACTCAGCCTACTGGTATCCGTTATTACCGCTAATATTACTCATTTGGCTCATGGGGCTCAGCCAATTTTTGGCATGAATTTGTAGTCAAAAACCGCTATACTAGCGGACAATTTTTTTGCCTATTCTGTACTTTTTTTGCTTTTGTTTGGAATTTTGAATATGAATGATAAAACAGCCGCGCCGCGCCGCATTTTAACCGGTATCACCACCAGTGGTATTCCCCATCTTGGCAACTATGTCGGTGCCATTCGTCCAGCCATACAATCGGCGATACAAGGCGCCAGTACGGGAGAAAGCGATGCTTATTTTTTCTTGGCAGATTTGCACGCACTCATCAAATGCCACGACCCTGAGGCGATTCATGCATCGACCAAGGCAATTGCCGCTACGTGGCTTGCGTGTGGTCTCGACCCTGAGCGCGTGGTATTTTACCGCCAATCGGACATTATCGAAATTCCAGAACTAACTTGGGTGCTCAACTGTAACTGTGCTAAAGGGTTGATGAACCGTGCACACGCCTACAAAGCCGCCGTAGATGCCAACCGTGAAACGCCAGACACTGACCCTGATTATGGCATTTCGATGGGGTTATTTAGTTATCCTGTGCTAATGGCTGCGGATATTTTGATGTTCAATGCCACCCATGTGCCTGTGGGGAAAGACCAAATCCAACATATCGAGATGGCACGTGATATAGCAGGTACCTTTAATTTTCGCTATTGTGACCCGGAAAAACCGATTTTTGTATTGCCCGAAGCCATGGTAGATGATGACACGCCGCTACTGACGGGGCTTGATGGTCGTAAAATGTCAAAAAGCTATGGCAATACCATCCCGTTATTTGGCGACCCTTCATCAAATCAGTCGCAAGTAGACGGTGAAAAAGCACTGCGAAAAGCCATCATGCGTATTGTTACTAATTCACAGCTGCCAGAAGAACCCAAAAATCCCGATGAATCCACGATTTTTGAGATTTATCGTGCATTCGCTAGCGCGGAAGAACAACAACTACTGCGTCAACGTTTTGAGCAAGGTATCGGTTGGGGGGATGCCAAAGAAGTGTTGTTTGAAAAAATTAACAGCGAAATTGCCCCTTTCCGTGCTCGTTACAATGAATTGATGGCGAATCCAAAAGAATTGGAAGAAATCCTACAAATGGGCGCAGAAAAAGCCCGCCGTGATGCGCGCAAACGCCTTGAAAAAGTACGAAAAGCCATTGGTATCAAACCCCTTGCTAAACTCAAAAAATAACGAGTCACTCATGTCATTTGCCCACTTTAAAGCCTACACCGATAGGCTTTATCAAATCGATAAAGCCTTCGACGATGCGCAGCCCAACCGTCTCAACCGACATCGCCACCTTGAGCCTGATTCAGCCGAGTTTCTTGCCAGTCTGGTTATCAGTAAGCGGGCTAAAAATATGTTAGAAATCGGCACATCAACGGGCTACTCTACGCTATGGCTAGGCTATGCGTTAGCCCAAATCAATCGTGCCAATACCGCGGATACTGCCACGTTGACATCGATTGATATCGATGAGTGGCGATTACTAACCGCGCGCAATCACCTGCGCACCTTGCAGTTTGACCACAATATCACGCTACAACAAGTCGATGCGAAGGATTTTTTACGTCAGTCAACCGCTCATTTTGATGTGATTTTCTTGGATGCAGAGCGCAGGTTTTATGGCGACTATGTGGCTGACTTTAAGCGATTGCTGACCTTTGGCGATATGCTGATTGTCGATAATGTGATTTCTCATGCCGATGAAGTAGCAGCGTTTTTGTCAGACTTTGAACAAGACAGCAACTATCTGTGCTCTACCCTATCAATTGGGGCAGGATTGTTTTTAGCAGTTAAACAATCAAAGGATTAATAACAAAATGCTATGGGAATTATTAAAACAAATTTGGTGGTTAATTCCTCTTTTCCTTATCATTAGTTTATTAAAATCGCCTACTTTTAAGGGTTGGTTTGGCGAAAAAATGGTTGAAAAAGCTGCTAATCGCAAGCTGCCACATGATAGATACCATGATTTTCAAAACGTCACTTTAGCAACTGATGAGGGTTCTACGCAAATTGACCATATTTATGTGTCGCGTTTTGGTATTTTCGTGGTTGAAACTAAAAACTATAAAGGGTGGATTTATGGTAAAGTCAAAGATGCCAAATGGACGCAAAATATTTATGGCAAAAAACATCTTTTCCAAAATCCGTTACGACAAAATTATAAACATATCAAAACATTAGAGAATTTATTAGATTTACCGAATGACGTTTTTCATTCAGTTATTGTATTTACAGGTGAATGTGAATTAAAAAGTAATTTTCCAGCCAATATTTGCCGCTTGGGAAACTTTACAGATTATATTTTGTCATTTGACCAACAAAAACTCAGCGACATACAAGTTCAGCAAATCTGCCAATTATTGGCTAAAAATCGTCTTGATAATACGCTTAAAACTCGCCATCAGCATATTCAAAACCTAAAAAAACAACATCACAAATGACCAATTTAGCCATTCGAATTTTTGAGACGCCTGTTCAAAGTCTGCCCGAAGACCTTTATATTCCGCCCGAAGCCTTTGCCATTTGGCTAGAGCAGTTTGAAGGTCCGCTGGATTTTTTGTTGTACTTAGTCAAAAAAAATAACTTTGATATCACCACCACAGCGATTTTGCCGATTACCGAGCAGTACCTGACTTATATTGATGAGTTGGATGACAATCATTTTGAGTTGGCAGGCGATTATTTGCTGATGGCAAGTACCTTAATTGCTATCAAAAGCGAATTGTTACTACCAAGCCCGCAACAGCCAGAGGATGAAAAAAACCCCACCAAGCAGCTGATTGACAGACTTGAACAATACGCCCAAATCAAACACGCCAGTCAGCGTATCGATGCGTTAATGCGGCTTGAGCGCGATGTGTTTTTGGCATATGCCAGTTTGCCAAGCCCTGATATATTAGCCAAAGAGATTGCGCCCTATCCTGCCACCATGCTTGCCGATAGCTTAATCAAAATGCAGCTAAAACCCGATTACCAAATGCACCATGTCAAAGCCGATATCGTGCCTTTGGCAGAGCGTATGGCAAGTATTAGCCGTATGTTGGCAAGTCGTGGTCAAGGCACTTTCCACGATATATTAGATAAATCACAAGGCAAACTGGGTGTGGTGGTGAGTTTTGTCGCCATTTTGGAATTAGCAAAACAACGGATGCTAAAGTTTGTCGCACAACAAAATGACGAATCTTCCGATGTAAGCGAACTAACCTTGATATGGGCATCGTCATGACCGATTTTAACCAACAACATCAGCTTGCCCAGCAGCATAGCAAATCTATCGAAGCGATTTTACATGCCTCAGAAACCCCGATTACTGCCAAACAGCTATGTCACTGGCTATCGATTAATCCAAACCAACTGAGCATGGCGCTCACGGTCTTGCAGCAGCGTCTATCACAAGGCGCGTTAACCTTAGCGGATACCGCGAGCGGCTACCGATTACAAATCGCCAATGACTTTAGCCCGCTTATTCAGCAAGTTTTTCCCCAGCGTCAAGAAACCTTAAGCCAAGCGCTATTAGAAACGTTAAGTGTGATTGCTTACAAACAACCGGTGACGCGTGGCGATATTGAGCAAATTCGTGGCGTGACTGTATCGAGCAATATTTTACGGCAACTATTTGATAAAGGCTGGATTATTGAGCAAGGATTTCGCGATACGCTGGGACGGCCTGCACTACTGCATACCACGCCAGCGTTTTTAGCCGCCTTTGGGCTTAAAAGCTTGCAAGATTTACCTGACCTACCTGATGTGCAACAGCTTGAGATTTGACTTCCTCCCCTTGCTAAAGCAAGGGGATTCCTTCTACAAGACGATCAAGCCCGACCGCAAGAATGTTCTTACTGGCATTGATATCTCTATCATGCCATGTGCCACACGAAGCACATATCCATTCTCTTATTCCAAGCGATTTTCTACCTTTCGGACTATTGGCGGTGATTTCACCGCAACACGAACATCGCTGGGTCGTGTATTTCTCATTCACGATTTCAAAACGGCAACCTGCGTTCTCGCATTTGTAGGTCAGTTGTCGTTTCAGTTCAAACCAGCCTGCATCGTAAACCGATTTGGCGAGTTTGCCTTTTTTACTATTAAATTGATTACTCTGAATATCACCGACCACGATTAGCGCATTATCTTTAACTAATTGGGTGGTGAATTTATGGATGAGGTCTTGGCGTGTATGCTTGATTTTGGCATGGATTGCTTTGACACGTTGTTTGTTTTTAGCTCGTTGAGCAATGGCTAAATCTTTGGCATAGTTGAGCGTTTGTTTGATTTGTAATTTATTGCCATTTGAGGTGGTAGCACTGTCTTTTAAGCCTAAGTCAATGCCTACGCTACCCGTTCCGCATTGTGTTTTAGGGTAGTCTTTGACAGTGATACAGGCATACCAACGGTTACGGCTGTCTTGGACGATTTCTAGTGTGTTAATTTGATATAGGCTAAGGTTGTAGCTGTCCCATAGGTCAATGACTAGTTTTTGTCCTTTGGCTAAACTAAGCTGTAAGGTGGATTTTAAGCCCTTTTTGCCTGTTTGGTGTGTGGCGATGTGTTTGATGGCCGATTGTTTAAACGGTAGCCAACCCAAGCTTTTACGCTTTGATGTTGGGTTGTTGGTTCGCCATGATAACTTAGCTTTTTTGAATTGTTTTCTAGCTTTGGCGTGGGTTTCGTTGATGGCTTGAATGGTTTGCGAGTGTAACCCCAGTAATTCACCGCTACCTTTGGTGTATTCGTTTAGGTCGTAGGCTGAAAGGAATTTGCCAGTTTTTTGTAGGTGCTTGTAACTCAAGTCATTGACGTAGTTCCATACGAAATTGACCGAACCGCTTAGGCGGTTGAGTTTATCAGTATGTTTGTCTCGTATGCGTAGCTTGAGTGTTTTCATGCAAATTATTTTAGCAAAATTTATGCAAGCGTTATAGTGTATGAGTTGCCTTATATCCACCGCCTAAAGTCGGTGGTTTTACGGCAACGGATGATAAAGACAATCAGCATCCACCAACCTGATTTATTAACATCATGCAAACAGCGAACACCGACTGCGATATTGGGAATCATCAACGCCAAAGAAATAAGCCCCGACAACTGCCACTGCATAACCCTGCGCATCGACACTAAATTCTACTTGTTGTCCTGCCATCGGTGCCGTGGCTTGTTGCCATTGTTGGCTAATAAATGGGTAATTTTTTCCGTCATCCCCCATGATGATACCTTGCCCATGTTGCGGCGAGAAATTGGCTATTTGCCCTTTCATTGTTATTATTCCTTGTGTTGTTATTGATTTACTTATGTCGATAATTATAACGTAAAATAATTTTTACAATGTGACATTATTTATGTTAAATTTTTGGTTAAAATACTGGTTAAAATTTAGCCACATGACTTTATACTAGCATTCAACCATCGCTTGTCCTACAATAGGCACAGGCATAAAGTTTCATGCTAGCACAACATTGTGAAATGTTGCTACCTATTAAAGGATTATTGAATGAAAGACGAAAAACTGCAAAAAGCCCTCGCCCGTCTAGGCTTAGGTTCGCGCCGCCAAATGGAAGATGTGATTCGCGAAGGTCGCGTCAGTGTTAACGGCACTGTGGCTACCATTGGTGACCGTGTCGGACAGGGCGATGAAATCCGAGTCGATGGACGTTTGCTACGCTATACCGCAGAAAATGAAAAACGCCGCCGTATCTTGATGTATTACAAGCCAGAAGGCGAAATTTGCTCAGCCCATGACCCAGAAGGTCGTCCCACGGTGTTTGAGCGCCTGCCACCCCTAAATCATGACCGCTGGGTAATGGTGGGTCGGTTGGACATCAACTCAACAGGTTTATTGCTATTTACCAATGATGGTGAACTGGCTCACCGTCTGATGCACCCATCAAATGAAATAGAGCGCGAATATGCGGTGCGTGTGATGGGCGAAGTCACCCCTGAGATTATCTTAAATCTCAAACGAGGCGTCATGCTAGAAGATGGTATGGCACAGTTTGATGACATCGTTGAAAAAGGCGGTGAAGGTATCAATAAATGGTACCAAGTCAAACTCAAAGAAGGTCGCAATCGTGAAGTACGCCGCTTATTTGAATCGCAAGGCTTAAAAGTAAGCCGATTATTGCGTATCCGTTACGGCTCTGTCAGTCTCCCAAGGGAGCTTCGCACGGGTCGTTATCTTGAACTAGATCGCCGTGAGATTGACACCTTAGCAGGACTTGTCAACATTCGCCCGCGCCAAGGCACAGGGCTTTACGGCATTGCCAAACGCCGCCAAGAACGCTTTGAGAAAAAACCGCTAAAAGCGCGCCGTGGGGGTCATCACTTACGCCGCGATAAAGAAAAAAGAAGCAGCTAACCGCTATAAAACTCACAAAAAAGAAAGTTATAAAAAAAGCGTATCAAATTGATACGCTTTTTTCATTTTAATATACCAATGTTAATCTACCATCAACTACGTGCGATTTTTGACATAGCGGTAAGTTGACGCAAATTGCTGGCTGACTTCATTAAACATCTCATTGAGCAATTCATCTAATTGCCGATTGACCCGAGCCAATACCTCAATGAGCATCTCGCCTGCGGTCATATCCCCCTGAATTTTTTGATTGAGCTGACTGGGATGATATTTGGCAATTTGGTCATACTGGTGTACTGCTTCAGGAATCGTCTGCTCAATTAAGCGATTGACCACAAACTTATTTTCAGTCAACCATTGGTTTTGCGGGTGGTCTGGTTGGTTGACTGACTGACTTTGGTCGCGTTGCCACTCCTGATAACGAATGAGTTTGTCATGGATGGTATCAAGCAGCATTACGGCAGCTGTTGGCATACGTTCAATTGACGCGCCATCAATACCCAAAATCGAAGGTGAAGATAATCGCGGTTGTTGATTTTTTGCTTTAAACCATTTTTTATTGCTTGCATTTTTGCTAGCACGTGGCATTAAGTTAAAACGGCTATCACTACCGAAAGTATTGGGAATTGGCAGGGTTGATTGGTACGCCAATCGCATGGTTTTCGGTTTTGCCGGCGATGCGGTGGGCGGCACGGAATATTGAGACATACCGACCTCAATACCCGCCATATCATGCAGTTTATACCAAGCCAGCCTTATCCATCGATACACCAAAAAGCTTATCAATACAGTCAACAATATACCGAGCAAAATATTCATCTATACGCCCTAACAGCTTGTCTATCAATAACAGCCTGCCTATAAAAAGCAAATATAGCACTACTATGATTGCAACTGTTTAGAAATTCAAGCATGTTAGCGTTGGCTAAGCCTAAAAATTCATCGGTCAAAAAAAGTATTGCACAAAACTGTTAGCTGTTAACTGTTACCCTAAATCGTGATGTTTACATGGTATGCCAATAGCGAAGTTTATTGATTTCAAATAAGAATGCCACAAACATGCCGAGATAATACGCCAATTTAAGCTCAAAACTGTCATCCCGTAACTTAAAAGGTAATGCGCAAAGGGTGACGGCAAGCGGAATCCACAATAGCATAAACACCCAATTTTCGATGACATTGAGCCAGCCTTGCATTCCCTTGCTACTGCGTAAAGCCGCCAAC
Organism: Moraxella sp. CTOTU47618; assembly: GCF_032017425.1. NCBI lineage: Bacteria > Pseudomonadati > Pseudomonadota > Gammaproteobacteria > Moraxellales > Moraxellaceae > Moraxella > Moraxella sp. CTOTU47618. The sequence goes on from NZ_DALZPW010000007.1 coordinate 63,945, forward strand.
CCTAACAACAAGCAGGCAACTATCAGTGTGTTGATTAAGCCTTTTGGAAGATTGCTGGGATAAATCGATAATTCTTGCTTAGTATAATGTGGCAATGCCATTCAATAAATTCCTAAATAATTACTGAGGATTGGTGTTATGTATAGCGTCAATGTCTAGCATCAATTTGTGGCGTTAATGTCTTGGGGTACCGACTCACCGAGCGAACCGTTACGAATATGCCGCCATCATCCATAGCATCGCCACACAGCTAAATAACAAACCCAAGGTTAATGCATTGCGATTTTGAATCGGTGCACGCCCTGAGTAGCGATTTAACACCTGTGAACCCACGACAAAAGCCAGTGGGATACCCAACCAAAAAATCGCAATGGTACTCACCAGTGAGGGCAGCATTGATGATAAACTATCGCCAAACATCAACCTAAACCCAAAACCTGCCAACCCTAGCAACACAGCAAATATTGCCAGTCCAATTGTCAGACCTTTGGGTACTAAAGACGGGGATTGAACGTCCATACCAATTTCCTTGTGTATCATGGCTTGTGTAGCATTTACGCTGGCAAGCGACCGACCAAAGCCAGTTCGGCACGCATCGCGTCAATCGCTTGGCGATAATCAGGTTGGTTAAATATCGCTGAACCTGCGACAAACATATCAGCCCCTGCTTCGGCAACTGCACGAATATTACTGGCTTTGATACCGCCATCGACTTCAAGGCGAATATTGCGACCCGATAGCCTAATCATTTCGCGCACCGCTTCTATTTTTTTGAGGGTACCATCAATAAATGCTTGCCCACCAAACCCTGGGTTAACACTCATCAATAAAATCTGGTCAACTTTATCCATCACATAGTCTAGATAGTGTAGCGGCGTGGCAGGATTCAGCACCAGTCCACAGTCAGCGCCGCCATCTTTGATGAGTTGTAACGAGCGATCGACATGTTGCGTGGCTTCTGGATGAAAGGTAATGATGCTAGCGCCCGCTTTTAAGAACTGCTCAATCATACTATCAACTGGTGACACCATCAAATGCACATCTATCGGCGCAGTTACCCCATAATCACGCAGCGCCTGACAAATCATGCTACCAAAGGTCAAATTTGGGACATAATGATTGTCCATCACGTCAAAATGCACCACATCCGCACCTGCGGCAATAACCTTCTCGACCTCCTCGCCCAGACGGGCAAAATCTGCCGACAAAATCGAAGGGGCAATCAAAAATTGGCTATCATTATTTGGATGGGCAAATTTATTAGGGGCTTGTTTAGGTGAGTCTTCAAGAATTTCAGACTGGTTCATCGTCATTGTCCGTCAGCTTTGATTAAAAAGTGCGGATATTTTAGCAAAGATTATTTTAAAAAACTTCGACTATTTGGTGACTATTATTTGGTAGCTATTATTTGGTGACTATAACTATTGACAGCGATTATTTGCTGTCCGTGAAAATAAATCTGCCATAAGCCTTGCAGAATTTGCATTTAAGTAGTCAAAACAAGCAAAAAACAAGGTAGCTAGACTATGCTAAATTAGGCTAGATTATGATTGATAAGTACCAAAAAAGATAAAACCCAAGTCTTAGGGCAATAGACTTGGGTTTTAGGGCACTTCATGTCAACTATGTTATTATTATTGGCTTTCCATGATATTACTCATCCTGAGCGTCTCAACACTACCATTCCTTGGTATCATCCTTGTGTTGATGAGTTCATTGTAGGTTGTTGCACCGTTGGTTACTAGCCGCAAAAGGCGGAATCTGTTGTAAGCAAATGCTTACATGGAGTTTTAGCTTGCCCGCTGCTAACTTTCGCATGCGCCTGTCAATAATTTGCTAGCATCATTAGCGCTATCAGTCTGAGCTTCCGATAGCTTTTCGCCTTCTTTAGCGCCCTCTTTGATGGTTTCTTTCGCCTCTTGGTGATCGGCGATGCTTGGCAAAGGTTCAGGCTGCTCATCCATGACTTCAGGTTCATATTGTAAAGTAGTGAGCACGGGAAAATGGTCAGAGCCAATGTTCGGCATACGCGCCATCGATACCAGCGTGAAGTGATTGCTGTGAAAAACATGGTCAAGCGCCCAGCGTAAAAATGGGTAACTGGCATGAAAGGTATTGATGAATTTGCGCCCAATGCGGGGATCTAGTAGCCCTGAGATACGCTGGAACATGCGTGTGGTATGCGACCACGCCACATCGTTCAGATCACCTGCAACAATCACCGTCAAATCGTTGGCGTTGATGTGCTTGCCTACCATTAACAGCTCAGCATCCCGTGTCACCGATTTATCCGCTTCGGTTGGACTCGGTGGCATGGGGTGCAAGCAGTATAGCCAAACAACTTTTCCCATGGCTAGGCGAACTTGGGTATGAATCGATGGGATATCATCAACCACCAGATATTTTACTTGGGGATTGATAAGCTCAAGCTTTGAGTACAAATGCATACCATATAAGTTATCGAGTGGCACTTTGACGTTAAATGGATAGTTAGCTTCGATTGGGCTTAAAGCGTCTTGCCACGCTTGGTCAGTTTCGAGCGTCAATACAATATCGGGTTGATGGGTATGGATAAGGTCAATCAAAGCTTGTTTATTTGGATTGGTCGTCAACACATTGGCAACCAACAATTTCACTTGATAATCGCGTGATTTTGGCTGTGCCGTTTGCACTTGTTTCTTCCACAAAAACGTATAAGGCAACACCATGTACGCTTGCATAGCCAGTGCAATAATGAGCAGTAAAATCAATCCCATCTGCCAACGACTGTCAAAAGCGCCCAGCCAAAGTAAGCCAATGAGCGCCACTACCCCCAAAAAAATCAATTGATTTCTGGGAAAATCAGCAATCCTAAACCACCATTCAAACCTAGGGATGGTTGCCCAAAAAGTTGCAAAAACCACAAAACCTGCTAGCAACTGTAACAACAGCGTCATTGTCTATCCTTTCATGTTATATTGCGGTTCACATTGGTCAATATTAGCTTTTTATCATCAGCTTCTTATCATTAGCTAGTTATCAATAGCATGGCGATATAGTAGCCACAAAAATATGGCTGATAAATTGCAGTTGTGTTGCCAAACGCTATTTTTCACCCTGACATCGCTATCAGCCTACCATCTATAGCTAAATAGATGCCCCATGTAAAAAAAAATTCACTTGCAAAACATTACAAATACAGGCAAGGTAACAGGTTACTAATTGAAAAATCAATGTGGATTTTCTGCACTATTTATTTTATTTTGTTTACAGTAAGGAAGGGTTATCATGAGTCAGCTACGCGTAGGTTTGGTCGGATGGCGTGGAATGGTCGGTTCGGTATTAATGCAACGTATGATGGATGAAAACGACTTTGAAGGGATTACCCCAGTGTTTTTCTCTACCAGTAATGCCGGTGGTGATGCCCCTACCCCAAATGGCATTGCCCCTAGCAAGCTTGAAGATGCGCATGACTTAGCGGCTTTAGCGGCTTGTGATGCCATTATTACCTGTCAAGGCGGTGACTATACTAAAGAAGTCCATCAACCGCTACGTGATAAAGGCTGGACAGGTTACTGGATTGATGCAGCAAGCACCCTGCGTATGGCGGACAATAGCGTCATCGTCCTAGACCCAGTCAACCGCAATGTCATTGATGACGCTATCAAAAATGGTCAAAAAGACTTTATCGGTGGTAACTGTACAGTATCTTTGATGTTGATGGCGATTGGCGAGTTGTTCAAACGTGATTGGGTTGAATGGGTATCTGCGATGACTTACCAAGCGGCAAGTGGGGCGGGCGCCAACAACATGCGTGAGCTTATCAAGGGCATGGGCTACATTCATGATGGCGTTGCAGACGAACTCAATAACCCGGCAGGCGCAATTTTAGAGATTGACCGTAAAGTAGCCGAATTACAACGTAGCAGCGACTTCCCAAAACAATACTTTGGTGCACCGCTTGCTGGTAGCTTAATTCCATACATTGATGTACAACTAGAAAACGGTCAATCAAAAGAAGAATGGAAAGGCTGTGTTGAAACTAATAAAATCTTAGGCAATGATGCAGACAAGACGAATGCCAACATTGTGCCGATTGATGGTATCTGCGTGCGTATCGGTGCCATGCGTTGTCACTCACAAGGCTTGACCATCAAACTAAAAAAAGACATCCCTCTAGAAGAAATTGAAGCTGCGCTTCGTAACAGTGGTAATGAGTGGCTAGATGTAGTAGAAAATGACAAATCTGCATCGGTTGAGCGTTTAACCCCAGTCGCGGTCACTGGCACCCTTAAAGTTGCCGTAGGTCGTCTTCGCAAGATGAATCTAGGTGGCGAGTATTTATCTGCCTTTACCGTGGGTGATCAGTTGTTATGGGGCGCGGCAGAGCCACTACGCCGCACACTTGCGATTATCCGCAATCAATTATAAACCCAAGGATTTATAAAAAACACGCTGATTAGGGCGTGTTTTTTTATGCCTGAGTAGATAAACCTTATAGTGTTAATGCGTTATTTACCCCTAAAAAACGCCATGACCAGTAGACAGGGATTGCCATTATTAGGGTATTGTCAGGGTATTGATAGTACAGTGTCATTATCCAAGCATCAATCTACCCATAAAGTGATATCAACAGCGGGCTTTATCCCAAGCTTTGTGCCAATAATAAGCGAGTCAGGCTATTGAGAGTTTTGGACAAAAAGTGTAAAGTTGAGCAGATAATTTGACTGAAACTTTTGTCAAGTTGTTGGACTATCGATTAATTCGATGTTTGAATATTGCCTGTCGGTATATTGACTACCATGCGACCACACAAGTAGGCATTTTTTAACACCCCTAACTAGGCTATGATACCTTCAGCAAGGATTTTTTATGTCTTGGCAAAAATACTCTGTACACTTGGTATTGGGTTTTCCCTTATCGCTTCCGATTGTCGCTTATGCCGTCAATATTGGCGATACATATGTACAAACCCAACAAAACCAACCTTTAAACGCCAGTATTAATGTCAGTGATATCAATCCAAGAACTTTTTCTGTCACAGTCGCCCAAGCTGATGTGTATCGCCAGCTAGGTTTGTCAAAAGATGCCGATATTCAAATCAAATTTGTCCCAACCAGTAGCAATGGCGGTCAGATTGTACTGACCACCAAACGTGCGATTAATGCCCCATTTACCGATGTGGTGCTCAATATCACGGAAAATGGCGTGACCAAAACGCTGCCAAAAACCTTGTTGATGCCCATTGACAGCGCACAAAAAATCACCACGCAAGCCAATACCACGGCTTTGCAATCACCTGCGCAAAACATCATCATAGGTTCGGCTAATCCTGTGCAGTTGCCTGTTATGTCGCCCGACCCTATGCCCCTGCAGCCGATAACATTGCCATCAACCACCATCAACCAGCTGCCTAATTTGACTACGCCTAATTTACCTACGACTGGTATGCCAGTTGGCGCTACCCCAATGACGCTGTCTAGCGAAAACAGTGACTACCTGCGTATCCAAGAGACGCGAACGGTTCGAGCTATTCGGCCAAATGGCACTGTCTATAATCCAGCTGTGCCACAAACGCAAAACCCCATCCAAACAAACACCGCAGATAATCAATTGCCAAGCCCAGCAGCTATTTATGGCAACCAACCTTTAGACAAATCCAAATCCAAATCTAAATCTAAGTATAGCGCCAAGAACCCGCAAATCATTGGTGAGACAACCACTTATACACTACAGCGCAATGACAACCTTTGGACCATCGCCAATAACATCGCAGCGGCAAACCGCAAAGATGTCGATCAAGTGATGGCAGATATCATGGCAGCCAACCCGACCGCGTTCCCCGATAATGACCCAACCAAACTTGTCGCCAATACCCAATTGCAAATCCCAAAATATAAAGTAGTCCCTTCACAAATTGGGATAAAATCGGCCAATAAAGCGCGACAACGATATCGTCAAAACAAAAAACGTGTCGCAAGCAAAAAATCTGTCATCGCACCAAAATCTGCTGCCAAGCAACCAGCCACCCTAACAACTACAAAAAAGACACTTAAAGCACAAAAAACACCGCGGCCATACGCAGCGACTAAAAAATCTGAAATGACCATCATCGCGCCTAATCATACCAGTGGTTCAGTACAAGGTCAGAGCACCAACAACAAGATAGGCAAAGCAATGCCATCCCAAGTAGCGGCGCAAGTGCAGCAAAAACGCCAAGCCACCGCCCAGCAAGCCACTAAAGTTAACAAACTCAATCAAGACTTAGTAGGCGCGGAAAATCGCTTGAAAATACAAAACACCAAGCTTGCCCAATTAGAAAAACGCTTAAAAGAGTTAAACAAAAAATAATACAGCGCGTGGATGATATTGCCTGCGTGCTGTGTCATTTCATAACGTACAACAAATTTGTGGTGATTCATTAGTCGCATAAAGCGGTAGTTTATATCTTGCTATGCCCTAATGATAACTATCTAACGTAACGATGAGGTGAAAGATGGATCCGATAATGATAGGTATCGCAGCAGTGGTGATTTTGGTAGTTATTGCTGGCGTTTTCTTGATGAAAAAAGGTAAGAGCCAGACAACGGTTGATACTCAGACCCAAGTCAAACGTCCAAAAACCTTGGCTGAACAGCAACGCGAACTAGAACTGCAACGTCAATCACAGCAACCAAGCCCCTATGCTGCGCCTAACCTGCCGCAATCGACTTTGCAGGCTGCTCAAACCCTCAATCTCAACGCCCAAGCCAATAACCTAAAAACGCTGGTAGATGAAGAACAATCGATAAATGCACGCAGCGCAGCGATGACCCATACCGCTGAAGCCGTTGAATCAGATGGACTTGATTTTGATTTGCCAGGTTTTAAACAAGACAGTGATAAGCCAGCCATCAACAGCACCTCACAGGTTGCCATGCCGAGCGTCACTGAAGCGGCACAGCCAGCAACCCTAGCTAATGGTGCTAACAGCAATGCCGATAATGAATTAGATTTTGACTTTGCACTCGATGTACCTGAAACCAAAATCGCCCCTGTTACACCTGTCCCGCCTGAAACTGACCCTACTACTGAAACCACAGCGGCGCAATCACAATCAAATGAGTTAACTTTTGACGATTTTGATTTTGATCTACCTAGCAAACAGCCCGCGACCGCTGAGACTGTCGCTGCCCCTGTCTTAGAATCACCTACCGAAATTGTTGCCCCAGTGACAGAGGAACCTGTAACCACCACTTCGGCAAGTAACGTCAATAACAATAACAATGCTATTAGCGACAGCGATTTTGATTTTGATTTTGACTTTAGTTTACCAGAGACGCAATCAACACCTACTGCTACTGCTTTAGAACCAATGATAACGACCCCAACGGCTGCACCGAGCACTCACGAAAGCGCAGATGAGTTTGATTTCGACTTTGATTTGAACGCTGAGCCAGCGGTTACTCCAACCAATGACGCTACTACAGAAGCAGCCTTAAGCTTTGACACGTCAGATATTAAAGCATCTAGCAATCTAACTTCTGATGCGGTGACTTCTGTACCGGTTGCCAGTGATGAAGCCACAGATATTGCATCGTTTGCTTTGGATGATGAATTACTACGCCAAGCAGAAGCGGCTTCACTAGCCAAGCCTGCTACCCCATCGGTCGTTGACTTGGCAGAAGTCAACGCCCCTAACCCATCTGATTCGCTACTCATCTCAGATGACATGTTTGATTTGTCTTTTGATGACTCAACTACTCAGGCAGCTACTCCAGCAAATACACAAACAACTACGACCCCAATCGCTAGTCCTGAAACGACATCGATTGCAGATGAGGGAAGCCTAACAACTGCGCCAGTTGTTGAAGATTTATCAGAGATACTCGATGTCATTAAGGATATCGACACGGATACGCTAAACGTAGATTTGGCAGAACAGTATGTGAATTTAGGGGAATATGACAGTGCCAAACGCTTGCTTGATGAAATCAAAGATAGCGATAACCCGGCATTGCTAGAGCGTGCGGCAGCGTTAAGACAACGTATTGCTTAATCATGTATTGCATAAAAAAAGGATAGTAAACTGACTATCCTTTTTTTAGTCAAATTTTTTTTGAATTACTTTATAACAACTTAATACGCAAAAAACTTAATACTCAATGGCTATGGGTTTAAGTCCCGTTTTAAAGGCATTTGCTTTTTCAACATAATGTAAAGCTGATTGTTGAAGCATCACTTCGCGCCCCTGCGGCAAGGTTTTGACAACTTTAGCTGGGCTTCCCATCACGATGGAATTATCTGGGATTTGCATATTTTCGGTGACAAGCGCATTGGCACCGATGATGCAATTTTTGCCGATTTGGGCATTATTGAGCACAATCGCACCGATACCAATCAAGCTATTATCACCAACAGTGCAGCCGTGTAGCATCGCCAAATGCCCAATCGTCACGCCTTCGCCAATGGTGACGGCGATACCTTCATCGGTGTGTATCACACTGTTTTCTTGCACATTACTATTTTTGCCCAAATAAATCGGCGCATTGTCCGCGCGTATCACCGCGCCAAACCACACACTGACGTTATCAGCTAAATGCACATCGCCTATGACTTCAGCGGAGTCTGCGACCCAGCCTGTGAAGGGTGCCTGATAAGTGGGTTTTTTGTCTTGCCATTGGTACAGCATATCAAATCCTTATGAAAAAAAAAGAGTGTCAACTAAAAAATTGACCCTCTAATTTTAGCAAGTGCGGATAAATTAGCAATGGGTTATTGTAGGCAGCGCAGTTAAATCAAAGCCCTGCTTTTAGGCTCGCTTCGATAAATTTATCAAGGTCGCCATCTAGCACCGCTTGGGTATTGGAAGTTTCCACCCCTGTTCGTAAGTCCTTAATCCGCGAGTCATCGAGCACATACGAGCGAATTTGACTACCCCAACCGATATCCGATTTGGTTTCTTCTAGCGCTTGTTGCTTTTCCATACGCTGCATCATTTCACGCTCGTACAGTTTGGCGCGTAGCATTTTCATTGCCGTGTCTTTGTTGGCATGTTGGCTACGTTCATTTTGACACGCCACCACAATGCCTGTCGGTTGGTGGGTGATACGTACCGCAGAGTCGGTGGTATTAACGTGCTGACCGCCTGCACCGCTTGAGCGATAAGTATCGATGCGTAAATCGGCAGGGTTGATATCAATCTCAATATTATCATCAATCTCAGGCGATACAAACACCGCCGCAAACGACGTGTGGCGACCGTTGTTGCTATCAAACGGTGATTTTCTCACCAAACGATGCACGCCGATTTCGGTACGTAACCAGCCAAACGCATAGTCACCTTTGACATGAATCGATGCGCTTTTAATCCCTGCGACACCACCTGCTGATAGTTCCATGATTTCGGCTTTAAAGCCATGTGATTCACACCAGCGCAAATACATCCGCAGCAGCATCTCTGCCCAGTCTTGGGCTTCGGTACCGCCTGAGCCTGACTGGATATCAACATAGCAATTGTTGCCATCCATCTCACCGCTAAACATACGTTTAAACTCTAAATCTGCGACTTTAGCTTCGGCCTCATCGAGTTCCGCTTGTACGTCTGACAATAAGGTCGCATCATCGGCTTCCACCGCTAAGTCAATCATGGCTTTGGCGTCTTCTAACTTGTCATCTAAAGCGGTAATCACGCCAATGACATTATCAAGCTGCGATTTTTCTTTACTGATTTTGGTGGCACGCTCTGGGTCGTTCCACAGTTCTGGGTTTTCAAGCTCTAAATTGACTTCTTCCAAACGCTCTTGCTTGGCTTCGATGTCAAAGATACCCCCGAAGCTGGTTGCCACGGTCAGTTAAGTCTTTGATATGCTCTAAATACGGGTTGATTTCCATGTGAGGTTACCTTAACGTGTTACTATGAAAAATGCGCCATTATACCTGAATCTGTTACTGGATTCATCTTAGCTGTCGCCATTCATCTTGGCTGTTGCCCACTACACCTGTGCTTTTATCGACCAATCTTCCACTGCCCAATGATGCGCTAAGGCATGCGCGTGTAGAGTATCATCGGGGCATACCGCAATCGCCACATCTGCCCATTCTAATAGCGGCAAATCATTTTTTGAATCCGAATAGGCATAAGTTTTGGTATAAGTAATACCTTGTGCGTTTTTTTGAGCAATCCAATTTTTTAAATGAATGATTTTGCCTTCTTTAAAGTTTGGCTGTCCTGCGACCTTACCCGTGTACCCCTGCTCGGTGACTTCAAGCTCAGTGGCTAAAATATTATCTTCCTCTACCAAAAATAATTTGTTAGCAATGGCTTTGACCACAAAGGCATTGGTGGCAGAAATCACTACCACATCGTGCCCTGCTTGTAAATGTGATTGGATAGCGTTAACCGCTTTTGGACGCACTTTTGGTGCGATTTCATCTTGCAAATATTGTTCACGCCATTCATGTAACTGGGCTAAAGTATGCTGTTTTAAAAAGCCTGCCACAAATTCATTATAGACGACCGCATCGAGCGTCCCTGCGATATAGTGCTCATAGAACTCCCGATTTTTAGCACGATACAGCGATTCTTCTACCAAATGATGTTTGACCAAAAACTCACCCCACATATAGTCACTATCGGTATCAATGAGGGTGTTATCGAGGTCAAATAGCGCCAATTCTTTGTGTAGTACGGTTGACATAAGACAGCCTTTAGCATAGTTAGTGAAAAGTTAAATTGCGGGGTTTTGGTCATCAACGGTTAAGGTATCACCAAATCGCCAGGTACGGATAATACGCAGCTCCAAATAATCTTGCATTTCCTTTGAGAATTTACCAAATGGCGCGGCTTTACGCACCGAATTTTTTGCTGCTTCATCCAAGATGGTAGCGCCTGATGACTGTAACACTTTGATAGATTTGACTTGCCCGTTAGGCTCGATAATCACCATCAGCATGACATCGCCTTTGATGCCTTTGGCGCGGGCTTCTTGGGGATATTGCTGGTTGCCAATATGATAGGCTTGTTGGCGAAAATTCTCGATATAGCGCGCGGCTTCACCCGTGGTGGTGGAGTTACTGCTGATAGTTTTGACCGCAGATTTTTTGGCTAGTAATTGGCGGTTACTGCTGATTTTGGTTTCAAGGGTGGCAATTTGTGCCTGTACCCGTTGTTCCTGCGCGGCTAGATTTTCGCTATCGTCTTGTTTTTTATTATTATTTTCTCTGCGGATTTTTTCAAAGCTTAACGTGGTACGTAAATAACTTTCTTGAAACGCTTGTTGACGCGTTTGGCGTTCTTGACTCACGATATCATCGGTTTCATTGATTGCTTGGTCTTCTAAGGGACTCATGGTATTGTTTTCAAGCCGTAGCTTTTCGTTGGACTCACCGCCACCTTGCTGGCCGGCATTGGCGATAAAATCGGCCTTTTCATTCTTTTGCAGATTTTCGGTCAACACCGTGGTGACTTCTTGCACCGCTGCAGTTGGTGAGCTTTTATCTTCAAATTGGATACCAAAAATAACAGCCGCATGAATTGTCACCGCCGTAATGATAGCAAATAGCATGACGCTGTCTTTGCAAGCCGTAGTATGTGGCATTAACTTTTGAAAAACATCACGGTGGCTGTCTTTGCTATACACCAAAATATAACCCTTTGAGCGATGACGACGCTATCTCCACAACCTTACTAAAAAAAATACAAATCACTCATGTATTATAACGCGCAGATAGTATAGATTAAATCAAACCTTGGCTGAAGCTAAATTCATACACCATTAGCAATGAGTGGTTAGTAATCAATAAGTAGCAATCAGTGCTTACCAATTAATGGTACAAGATTTTTTGTAGACGGGTCAGTGACTTTATGATTAGCAACTTTACAATGCCCAAAAACTGACTACAATAATAGCATTCAATATAAATATAAAAACTGAGAAACGATAGTGATAACAAGCAAAACGCAACTGGATGAATTTTTTGCCACCCATTCTGAAGAAATCGCACGTGCGCTGATACAAAAATCACAAACGTGGTATGAAAAAATCGAAGATTTTGCCGGTCAAGAGTTTATCGTGCCCGCCACCGAAAAGCAGCTAAACGATGCCATTCAAAAATTTGTGGTGGCAAAAGTCAAAGCGATATTGGCCATGCATCTAGAGATTCATGAAGGCTGGCTTCGACTGTATGCAACGGTTAACTATAAAGGCATCTACGCTGACCTGGCTGTCAACTTAGGTGTGGTACATGCCCAATTTGACCGTTATCGCCAACGCTTGGTATTTCAGCAATTGACTGACACTGATGTCATTGGCTTGTATTCAGATTCCTATGTGAAATCAAAAGCGATTCATGTAGCGCTTTGGTTTTTTAAACGGGTGTTAAAGAAAGACCCCCTCGGCATGATTTTGGAGAAAATCAATTTGGTGCACCAAAAAGATGATATCTTGTATCTCGATATTGGTCGCTGGCTGAAGAAAAACGAAAAAATCATGGCGACGCTGCGCAAGGTGCAAGTTAATCACGGTTATCTTGCTGAACAGCAACTACTGCTGAGAGCTAATGCCAACGTCGGTGAAATTCTCAATATAGGTAGTAGTGACCAATTAATTACTGAAGCGGATAATCCTGCAATAACAGCAAACGCAACTAAAGCGGCTTAGAATTTTTTCATCGGTATCAAACCTCATCCTTTACCGCTTTTGCTCTACTGATTTTTTACCGATTGTGCTTTGCCAATTAACAAGGCGCTTACCAATAGTTTTCAACGGCGATATTACCTTCACCGCGCCGATTCATGGTCAATCCAATCGATTTTAAGGCTTCTTTGGTATCTTCGACCATTTGCGGGTTACCACATAGCATCACGTGACTGCGCTCTTTATCCAGTTTCTGCCCTACCAACTCGGTTAACTTGCCCGACAATATCAGATTGGGAATCCGCGCTTTTTCCCCCGCATAATCCGCTTCTCGCGTGACAATGGGCAAAAATACAAACGCTGCTCCATTGTCGCCATAGATTGACTTAATCGCGTCAATCTCCGCTTGATAAGCAAGCTCTTGCGAGGTGCGTGCGCTGTACACCAAAATAATGCGCTGATATTGCTGCCATACATCAATGGTCTTTAAAATCGATAAAAATGGGGCTAAACCTGTGCCTGTTGCCAGCAACCATAAATCATTGGGTAGGGGTAACTGGTAGCGGGCTAAGGTCAAGTAGCCAAATGGCGTGGTATTAAGCAATAAACTATCGCCCACTTGGATATGATTAACCTTACTGGTGAATTCCCCGTGAGGAATGACCACCGAGAAAAATTCAATAAATTCATCATAGGGCGAAGATGCGACGGAATACGCGCGAAACACATAGCCATCAAGGTCAACGTGCTGACCTTTCGTCTCATAATCTTGTGTCTCAGAAGTTATTAATTTGGTCTCATGGTTTTGTGCAAAATATTGCAAATCTTTGCCATGAATACCGAGCCTAACAAATTGCCCTGCGGTAAATTTAAAGCCATCGGGACGCGTGACTTTAAAACTTAGCAAAGTGGGTGCCCAACGGGTTATTTCAATCACTTTAACGCGAATACTTTTATCATCTGACATGTTATCTTGACCATTTTTTTTGCATCATTATAAACAAAAAAGCGTACCTTAATGAGCTAAGATACGCTTTTTTATGTCGCAGTACTAAAGTTGGATTAATACAGACGAACTAGCGTGATAATTTTTGATAACGTTTCGGGAAAAATACCGAAGTACAATACCGCTAACGTCACCAACAATACCATAATGCCGCCTGCTTGAACGCCCCAATGATTGACTGCATCGTGCGGCTGTACTTCTTGGGGGCGTCTAAACAAGGTGACCATAAGATTTAGATAGTAATACAAGCTAATTGCACTACCCACGATAATCATGGCAGTGAGCCACCAACTTTGCGCTGAAACCGTAGCAAAAATCGCAAAGAATTTGCTGATAAAGCCTGCGGTCAATGGAATACCTGCCAATGATAAGAGCATTACAGTTAATACAGCGGTCAGTACAGGACGTTGCCAAAAAATACCTTGGAAGTTGTCAACCAATTCCGCCTCGCCTTGACGTTTATACGGGCTTGACATGATAGTCACAACACCAAACGCTCCAATGGTGGTAAACGCATACACTGCCATGTAAAGGCTGACAAAACCTGCTGATTCAACTTTTACGGCGCTGATAATCGCTAACACATAGCCGATATGCGCAATAGATGAATAGGCTAACAGACGTTTTATATTGTGCTGACGAAGCGCCAGTACGTTACCGATAATCATCGATAAACTGGCAATCACCACAATCAAGGTATTGATTGCTGGCAAAGCTAAGGTCGCCGTAGACAATAAGAAACGTAATCCTAGCGCCATCATAGCTACCTTGGATACACTGCCTAAGAAAGTCGCCACAGGCGCAGGCGCACCTTGGTAAACGTCTGGCGTCCAAGTATGGAATGGTACTGCTGAGAGTTTAAAGGCAATACCAAATAACATTAATGCAGTCCCCACCACCAAAATCGGCATAACGATACCATTTTGAAACATGGGTACGATTGCCATACCAATTTGACGGAAGGACAAAGTACCTGTGTTTGAGTAGATTAATGCCATACCCATCAACATGGTAGCAGAGGCTGTCGCCGATAAAATGAGGTATTTAAAACCCGCTTCTAACGATTTACCACGCGCATAAGTATAAGCCAACATACCATATAGCGGTACCGACAATAACTCTAAGCTGACAAAGAAAGAAGCTAAGTTATCAGCGCATACCATAAACAGCGCGCCCAATGTTGAGATAAGCAGTAGCAAATACAACTCTTCTTTATTATCGCGATAGCCTCCAATGTAACCATACGCCAAGGTAAAGCACGCAAGCGAGCTGATTAAAATAATCACCATATTGAACTGGGCAAAGCTATCCACTACAAATAAGGGAGCAATCAAGCCTTGCGATGGTGTAAATAATTCATACAGACCATGCAACATGCTATCAGGATTGCCACCCAATAATTGTATAAGGACAACAAACAAGGCGGCATTAAGGCCAATCACACTGATGGTACCTGCCACAAAATTTGAACGCTTCATGGCGATGGCAATCATCACCACCACCGTGGTGATTGAAATTAAAATCATTGGAAACAATGGCATGAGCACATTGCTAGCAAATGGAATAATAGGATTCATCTATTTTACCTCCATATGAGCAAATGGCTCTTGAGCAGTAGGTGCAACTTGCTGGACATGATATGCTTGACTAATCCAGTGCATACTGTGATCAGAGGTATCTAAGAATGATTGGGGATATAGACCTAACCATAATAAACCAAACCCAAGCACCAACAAGATTGCCGCTTCACGCGCATTGATATCACGCATCGGTGACATTTTCTCAATCGTCGCTGTTGGCGTACCAAATAATGCTTTATAAATCATAATTAATGCGTATAAACCGGCAACGACTAAGCTAAAGGTAGCAAACACCACTGCCACAGGATGCGAGGCGAAAGAACCTAACAGAATTAAGAACTCCCCAATAAAGTTACCGGTACCTGGAATACCTAATAATGCCGCGGCAAAGAACATAAGTAACGGTGGGTAATAACGCATTTGACCCCACATACCCCCCATTTGGCTCAAATCACGGGTATGTAGACGCTCATAAAGCTGACCACTCATGATAAATAATGCCGCTGAGCTAAGACCATGTGCCAACATTTGAATCATCAAGCCTTGGAAACTAATTAACGTACCGGCATACAACGCAAGTACCACAAAACCCATGTGTGAAATACTGGTATAAGCCAGTAACCGCTTGATATCTTGCTGCATAAACGCAAGCCAAGCCCCATAAAAAATACCAATACCGCCCAAGGTAATCGCAATCGGTGCAAACTGAGCACTGGCTTCTGGGAATAATGGCAGAACAAATCGCAATAAACCATACGCCGCGGTTTTAATCAAAATACCGGCCAAATCCACCGAGCCTGCAGTCGGTGCTTGTGCGTGCGCATCGGGTAACCAGCCATGCAGTGGGAAAATTGGTAATTTAACCGCAAAGCCAATAAAGAACATCAGCATGATTGGATATTGCCATTTGCCAAGATCTGTACCTAGCAAGTCCATATAGTTAAAAGTTATTTGACCTGTGGTTGATGCATGAATCATCACCAAAATCAAAATACCAATCAACATAATCAGACCCGATGCTTGGGTATAAATAAAGAATTTGGTTGCGGCATATTCTTTGGTTTTACCGCCAATCGCATTGTGTCCCCAGATTGCAATCAAGAAATAAATAGGAACTAACATCATCTCCCAAAAGAAGAAGAACAAGAACATATCGATTGCTAGGAAAACACCAATAACACCGCCCAAGCTCCAAAGTAGATTAAGATGGAAGAAGCCCACACGGCGAGTAATCTCACCCCATGAACACGCCACCGCCATCATACCTAAGAAGGCTGTTAGGCTCACCATCAACAGCGATAACCCATCAATGGCTAGATGGAAACTGACCCCCAATGAGGGCATCCAAGGTAATTGAAACTCTGCCAACC
Source organism: Moraxella sp. CTOTU47618 (assembly GCF_032017425.1). Lineage (NCBI taxonomy): Bacteria > Pseudomonadati > Pseudomonadota > Gammaproteobacteria > Moraxellales > Moraxellaceae > Moraxella > Moraxella sp. CTOTU47618. The sequence continues at coordinate 80,497 of NZ_DALZPW010000007.1, forward strand.
AAGTCGGTTTAGCAGTCACCTCAGCAATGGTTTGTGCTGAACCAATAAAGTTACCGTTTTGCCAAATAGCTACCGTAATCAAAAACGTTAATAGCATGCCAAGAAACGCAATCCACCGAGGTAAACGTTCATCAACTTTTTCAACCAACCAGCACAGAAAACCTGCAATGATTGGAATAAATATCAAGGCGGGTAATAAGAGATTATTTTGCATAACTGTTACTTCCCTATCATCATCATTACCAACACCAACAATACTGCCATGCCAAGACCGAAGCTAGCAGCATACCCACGAATCGAGCCAGATTGGAACCATGTCGCCACTCGGTTACCTGCCAACGATAGTGCTGGTAAAATATTCCAAGTGCGGTCAATCGGGTCAATTTTAATCAACTTACCAATCAATAAGAATGGTTTAACAAATACAATGTCATACAAAGCATCAAAACCTAAACCATGATAGCACCAGTAATTAAGCGCACGGCCCAAACCTGTTTGGTTAAACTTACTCACAATGCGACCTTTATCTAGGGCAAACAAGAAAGCACCCACAATCAAACCCGCCAACATCGCAGCCATCACAATCATTTCTGCTGTGTGCTTACCATGTTCTACCTCAGGATGAATCACGCTAAAACTCTGTGGCAATACGCCTGCTAATGGTGGATGAATCATCGCCCCCACTGCAGTTGATAACACTAGCAATACCGCGAGCGGCAGCCAGTATGTCCAACCTTTAAGATCGTGAATAGGCGTTTTTTCTTCCCCAAAGAACACAATCCAAATCATACGAAACGTATAAATCGAGGTTAAAAACGCACCCACCACTGCCATCCAAAATAAATTCATATGACCTGATGCGAAGGCTTCCCAAATGATTTCATCTTTTGAGTAATAACCCACCGTAATCCAAGGAATCGCAGCAAGTGCCCCACCACCAATCGCAAACACCGCAAATAGGAATTTATTTTTATAGAACAAGCCACCCATTTTAAAGATGTTTTGCTCATGATGGTATGCCAAGATAACAGCGCCCGACCCTAGGAATAACAAAGCTTTGAAGAATGCATGGGTCATCAAGTGGAAAATCGCAACTTGCCAAGCGCCTACCCCTAATGCCAAGAACATATAACCGATTTGACTCATGGTCGAATAAGCTAAGATACGTTTGATATCGGTTTGTGCAAGCGCACAGAAACCAGCAACCAACAATGTTGTTGCCCCAACGATACCTACCCAACTTGCCAATACATCAGGGGTCAATAAGAACACTGGATGTAAACGGGCAATTAAATACACACCTGCGGTCACCATCGTTGCCGCATGAATCAAGGCTGAAACAGGCGTAGGACCTGCCATCGCATCGGCAAGCCAAGAATGCAGCGGGATTTGTGCAGATTTACCCATCGCACCAAGCACTAGCATCACAGCCGCAACTTTGATGGTAGGATAGCTATGACCAAAAATCGTCACCGTTGACCCTGCCGACGTTAGCATTTGCGATACATTGGCATTGATATCTGAGATATTTAACGTACCCAATTCACGGAACAACAAGAATAAGCCAAACGCTAAAAACACATCACCCACACGGGTTACAGTAAAGGCTTTCATCGCGGCACGGCCATTGGCGCGCTCATGATAATAAAAACCAATCAATAAGTAAGAACAGATACCCACGCCTTCCCAACCTAAGTACAACAGCACTAAATTGTCAGCAAGCACAAGTAACAACATACTTGCGACGAACAGGTTCATATAGCTAAAAAATCTTGCGTAGCCTGTTTCACCGCGCATATACCATGACGCAAAAATATGAATTAAAAAACCGACACCGGTAATCACGCCCATCATGGTCACGCCCAAACCATCCAGCATGAGACCAAATTTTGGGGCAAAATTACCGACTTGCATCCACGTCCACAATGGCTGATTAATGACAGCGCCTTGTGGGTGGTTCATTAAAAAATCACTGCCTGCCATCAAGGCACACAAAGCAGCCAAACCCATACTACCGACGCCGACCACTGCGGCTGCGTTTTCGCTCAAGCGGTCACGCATGGTCGCTAGAATCAGAAAGCCAATCAGCGGCAGCATAAAGGTTAAAGGTAACATACTCATTTTGATTTCACCCTTTCATCTCATTTGCCGTATCGACATCTAAATGACCACGCTTATGATAAAACTGTAAAAGAATAGCCAACCCAATTGCGACTTCAGCGGCTGCCAAAGTTAGCACCAAGATAAACATAATTTGTCCGTCAGGACTGACCCAGCGACTACCTGCCACTACAAATGCTAAGGCAGCAGCATTCATCATAATCTCAAGACTCATCAACATAAACAAAAAATTACGTCGTACCATCACACCACAAAAACCAATGGCAAACAAAATCGCTGACAAGATTAGACCGTGCTCTAATGGCACATGCTCTAATGGAAAGTGTCCCATTATGCCTTCTCCTCCTGAACTTCGCGTAACACAGCCGGTTGGCTGGGCTCTTTATCAATAAAATTCGTTAAGGCAGGTTGTATGGTATTACCAAGCTCACTGTTATGACTTTCGTTTTCATCATCCAAGGCAGATTTTGCCAAATGATAAGCCGCCACCAAACCCGCTAGTAATAAAAACCCTGCAATTTCGACCAACAATAAATATTCGGTAAATAATTTGGCACCGATCATTTTTGCCGTGACTGGCTCCACCCCAATAAACGCTGGCATCATTCCTTCAAAACCATGTTTCATGCCAATCAAACTAAACAAGGTCAAACCCACAATAAATGCAAGTCCTGCCGGCACTGCCCAAGCTGAGGATGATAACCAGCTTTCTTCTTCTAAGGTACTTTGGGTGCCTAAGTTCAGCATCATCACCACAAAGACGAACAATACCATAATCGCGCCTGCATAAACGATGATTTCAAGCGCACCGGCAAATGGCGCACCTAAGGCAAAGAAAATACCTGATAACGCCAGCAGCGTGACAATCATGTTTAGTAACGCATGTACAGGATTGGTACGAGTAATCACGCGCAAACTAGCCAAAATAGCGACAATCGCTAATAAATAAAACCCTATCGTTGCTCCGGTTATCATGGCAATAAACTCCGTAAATCAATCGGCGCAGACTCATTTTGGTGTGCCCCTTTAGGTTTATCTTTGGTCGCCATCCCAGTCACACGGTAATAATTGTAGTCAGGAAATTTACCCGGGCCTGAAATTAACAAATGCTCTTTTTCATACACCAAGTTTTGACGGTTGTACTCACCGAGCTCAAAATCTGGCGTCATCTGAATAGCAGTTGTCGGGCACGCTTCTTCACACATACCACAAAAGATACAACGCGAAAAATTAATACGGAAAAACTCTGGATACCAGCGTCCGTCTTCACGTTCCGCTTTTTGCAGTGAAATACAACCCACCGGGCAAGCGACAGCACATAAATTACAGGCCACACAGCGCTCATCCCCATCCGGGTCGCGTGTCAGTACAATACGCCCCCGAAAACGCGGCGGTACAGGGACAGGTTGTTCTGGGTATAAAATCGTATCACGTTTACGGGTCGCATGACTTGCGACCATGATTAGGGTGCGCAGAATTGAGCCAAAACCCGTAATCGTGTTTTTTACCATAGTCAAATACATACGTTAATCTCCACCTTACCCTACACCATGGGTGCGCCATAATACATAGGCCGCCGTCGCGAGTAAATTAATCAAGGTAATGGGTAGACAAATTTTCCAGCCAAAGTTCATTACTTGGTCATAACGTGGACGCATCAACGCCCCACGCGCCAATACAAACATGGTCATGAAAAATAGCGTTTTTAACATAAACCAAATAATCGGCGGGATAAAACTCAGTCCATCAAATAATGGCAACCAACCACCAAAGAATAAAATAGTAATCAGCGACGATACCAACACGATATTCACATACTCACCGACAAAGAACATACCAAATTTCATACCTGAGTATTCAACATGGTAACCTTCTGCCAATTCTTGCTCTGCTTCTGGCTGGTCAAATGGGAAACGGTGGGTGACTGCCACACCTGCGACCATAAAGGTTAAAAACCCTAAAATTTGACCAAACACATTCCAGTGCCAAAAACCACCGGCTTGTGAGTATACGATATCGCGTAAGTTAAATGACCCTGCCAACGCCACCACACCCATTAGCGATAATCCTAGAAAGACTTCATAACTAATGGTTTGGGCAGCAGAGCGTAAACCACCAAGCAAGGCATATTTATTGGCTGATGCCCAGCCACCAAACATCACGGCATAAACTGCCAACCCTGCCATCGCAAAAAAGAACAAAATACCGATACTCCAGTCTGCGCCACCGAGTGATGGCGTAACTGGCACAATGATATAAGCGGCTAAAGCGGTAAACAATGAAATCGCAGGCGCCAAGACAAAGATAAATTTATCGGCAAATTTGGGTGTCCAGTCTTCTTTAAAGAAGATTTTTAGCATATCCGCGGCAACTTGTAGCGAACCTTGCCAACCCACACGGTTTGGACCATAACGGTCTTGCCACAGTGCCAACATGCGACGTTCATAAGGAATCATCAACGCAGCAAAAATCACCACCGCCAAGAAAATAACAATTGATTGCACTGCCAAAAATACAATTGACCAAGCTTCAGGGGACATTACCCCAGCCAGCCATGCAGGTAAATCGGGCATCTGTCTAACAGAATAGTCCATTATACCCCCTCCCCTCGAGTTACTTGAGCTGTCACACCACCATTATTAGCTGCTGGGGGTACGACAGTGTTGGTAGTTGCTGATTTTACTATACTGATGTCCGTATAAGGCTGCGCCAGCAAGGCTTCTAATGCACCCGCCTGACCCACAGGATACCCCACACAGCTTTCGGCTAAGTAATCGACAAGCTGCACAGGTAATGTGGTGGCTATACCCTTCACTGTGACGGTTAACATATCACCTGATTGCAACTGCCATTTGTCCGCATCATCCGTTGATACACTAAAAGCAGCTGGCAGCAATTGTGAGGCAACCACGTCACTACGGGCAGTGAGTTCATCACTAGCAAAAATATTATATACCGGCACTAGCTGGGTAGAACCTTGTTGGCTAGCTGCCGCAGGCGCAATATACTCACGTTTTGGCAATGGTGTTAACGCATCAAAAATACGCACCCCTGGATCGCCATGTTTTAGATGACCACCCACTTTATCTTGGTATTTATTCCAAGCTTGCGGTGAGTTCCAACCTGCTGACCAAGCAAATGGAATCATTGATGAATCCGTTTGGGTGCCCACATAACCTTCTTGTGAGAAGGTCAAGCCCGTATCGATATCTTTTGGCTGCTCTGGCTCATGCACAGAAATCGGCGCACGCATCGCTGTACGACCGGAATAACGGCGTGGCTCACGCGCGACTTTTAGACCGGTAATACGGTAATCGGCTGATGGCGCTGCTTGTCTGATTGCCGCTAGTTGTGGATTGGTGTCTGCGACCGCAGTAATCACATCATCAAGCTGCGTCCAGTCAATCGCACGGCCATTGAGCTCAGACTCTACCGCATGCAACCAACGCCAGCTTTCTTTTACCATGCTTTGCGGGCGATAGTAAACAGGATCATAAACTTGGAAGAAACGCTGTGCACGACCTTCTGCTGAGATTAGTGTACCGTCCGCTTCTGCAAAGGTTGCTACAGGTACCATCACATCAGCCTGGTTATGCCATTGATAAGCTTCATGGTCGAGTACAATCAGTGATTTGTTGGCTACCAGTTGGTTCATTTGCTCCGCGGTTAGGCGGCGGCTGATGTCATTTTCCATGACAATCACCACATCGGCATCATCATCTAATTCATCAATCGCTTTACCACCGAGTAAGTTGACACCTATGCTATTGGCAGCAGGTACTGACAAGTACAGACCCGCTTTTTCTTGGTAGCCTTTGGTTGGGTTCATACGGCTTGGGCGTTTAACTTGCTTGGCTTGTTCAGCAAATGCCGCTTCATCCATCTCTTGTTTGAGCTTGGCTTGCTCTGCATCGATTTTGGCAATCTCTGCATCCACTTGCACATTGTGGGTGTCAACCACGCCTTTTTCATATACTACCACTTCACCGCGTTTTTGCTCAGCGATATTGGCAATTTGTGCCGCCGCTTCTATGATAGCAGTGTGGTACAGTGATGAGCCTGAGATGATAAGGGGTTTGGTTGCTTTAAGTAGCGTCTGCGCGATATGTTTAGCAAATGCCTGCATATCAGCATTATCGCCTTCATCGATGACCAAATCTTTTGGTAGTTGCGAGGTGGCCAACGTTTTCATTTGCTCAGCGATGCTAAAGCCTAATTCAGCGATATCGCTTGGGGTGGCTACGCAGCTTACTTTGGCGATATCATCAAGGCGTGTATCTTTGACATCCACAATAAAGATTGGGCTGTAGTCTTTTTGACCGATACGAGCCACAGGCTCTGCCAAGAAATCTGGCGTTTTTAGCGCATCTGCCATTTGTTTGGCGCGATTTTTTGCCGCTTGGCGTACTGCCAGTGCAATACGTGGACTGGTTTGGGTAATATCTTCACCCAAAATCAATACCGCATCATAATCCTCAATCTCACGCATACTTGGATTATGGATATTTTCTGTGGTCAATACATCGATACATTTTTGTACCACAGTTTTTTCTTGATTGGTAATACCAATGCTAAAATTTTCGGCACCGACTAAGCGTTTTAGGGCATAGTTTGATTCAAGGCTGGCAACGGGTGAACCAATACCGATGGCTTTTTTACCTTGCAACCGGTTTTTGATGGCATCGATAGTATGGTCAATGCTCAAATTGGTTTGTTTACCGCTTAGTGTTTCAATCGCTTGAATTGGGCGGTCTTGGCGGTTGACATAGCCATAGCCGAAACGACCACGGTCACACAGGAAGTAAGCGTTGACTTCACCGTTAAAACGGTTTTCGATACGGCGCAATTCACCATAGCGCTCACCCGCTGAGATATTACAACCTGCCGAACAGCCATGACAAATGCTTGGGGCATATTGCATGTCCCATTTACGATTGTAGCGCTCTGAGTGAGTTTTGTCGGTGAATACCCCAGTTGGACAAACTTCGGTAAGGTTGCCTGAAAATTCACTTTCAAACTGACCGTCTTTATCACGACCAAAGTACACACGGCTTGCTGATGCGTAAACCCCTAAATCTTCACCACCTGCATAGTCTTTGTAATAACGCACACAGCGATAACACGCGATACAGCGGTTCATCTCATGATTGATAAATGGACCCAAGTCTTGGTTTTGGTGGGTACGTTTAGTAAAGCGGTATTTACGATGATTGTGACCTGACATGTAGGTCATATCTTGCAAGTGACAATGACCGCCCTCTTCACAGGTTGGACAGTCATGGGGGTGGTTAGTCATTAAGAACTCAACCAAGCTTTTACGGAAGTTTTTCACTTCTGCATCCGTCACTGAGATCCACATGTCTGGTGTCGGATTGACCATACATGACATGACCAAACGACCACGACCGGCTTCATAATCTTCTTTGTTATTATATTGCTTGACGGCACATTGGCGGCAAGAACCCACCGAGCCCAATGCTGGATGATAACAAAAATAAGGGATATCGATGCCAAGCGATAAACAAGCTTGTAGCAAGTTATCGGCACCATCAACTTCGACGTCTTGACCGTCTATATGAATAATTGCCATGCTAATTCCTTACACTGATTGCCCATTGGTGGCCTTAACCGGTTGATACACTTCAACTTTTTCGCTGTTTGCGAATGAAGGCACGCCCGTTGGGGACAATTGTTCTTCAGGCACCACATTGTTACCAATTTTAGCTTCAAATTCTGGTAAAAAGTATTTTAACGCACTTTGTAATGGCTCAACCGCACCCGGTGCGTGGGCGCAAAAGGTTTTACCTAACCACAAATCTTTGGTCAATTGGCGCAATACGTCAATATCGACAGGTTGACCATTGCCTGTATCGATGGCATGCAAGGTTTTGACTCCCCATGGCAACCCGTCACGGCAAGGCGTACACCAACCGCAGGATTCACGGGCAAAGAATTTTTGCAAATTGAGCGATAGTGACACCATATCTTGCGCTTCATCTACGACCATAATCAAGCAGGTACCTAAACGGCTACCCGCTTTCATGATGGGTTCAAAGTCCATTGGCAGGTCTAAATGCTCATCACTGGCGGTTAAGAAGTCAGTTGACGCACCGCCTGGCAACCAAGCTTTTAGTTTACGGCCGTCTTTCATGCCTTTGGCATAATCAAAAATAATTTCGCGAGCGGTAGTACCAAATGGCAGTTCCCATAGACCGGGCTCATTGACTAGACCTGAACAACCCATGATTTTGGTGCCGGGGTTTTCTGATTTGCCTTGTGCAAGGCCTTTATACCATTCTACGCCATGCAGCATGATGCCCGGCATGTTGTTTAAAGACTCGACGTTATTGACCACAGTGGGACGACCCCATGCCCCTGATACTTGTGGGAAGGGTGGCTTAGTACGTGGATTGGCACGGCGACCTTCAAGCGAGTTAATAAGCGCAGTTTCTTCGCCACAGATATAACGACCTGCACCGGTATGCACATGTATATCAAAGCTATAGCCTGAACCTAAGATGTTATCACCTAAATACCCTTTGGCACGGCATTCATCCAATGCATTATTTAGACGTTTAGCGGCTTCAATGTACTCACCACGGATAAAAATATACCCTGCGGTTGCGCCAATGGCATAGCCTGAGATAATCATCCCTTCAATCAGCTGAAATGGTAGGCGCTCCATCAATAGACGGTCTTTAAACGTGCCTGGCTCCATCTCATCTGCGTTACAAATCAAGTAACGGGGTCCGCCATCGGGTGGCGTCATAAAGGTCCATTTAAGACCTGCATTAAAGCCTGCACCACCACGTCCACGCACGTTGGCATCTTTAATCATGTTGCCCACTTCTTTGGCAGATTTAGCCAAGGCATTTTTTAGACCTTCAAACCCTTTTAGGCTTTCATAGGTTGCCAAATCTAGCACTGAGTCATAATGCGCCAAACGCCAAGTCAGGGGCTTGGTTTCACTGGTGGCTGTTGCTTTATCACCATAAATAGGAATGCTTTGCTCGCCCAATTGACTGGGTGATTTGCCAATTTTTCGATTATTAATTTGACGGGTTATATTCATGCGTATTGCTCCAGCAATTCAGCAATCTCTTCAATTTGGACAGGACCGTAGGTATCTTCATCAATCAAAACCGCTGGACCTTTATCACAGTTGCCTAAACAACAAATAGGTAACAAGGTAAAACGATTGTCTGGGGTGGTTTGACCAAAACTAATACCTAAAGTGCGCTCAAAAGCTTGACCTAAACTCTCTGCACCTACCAGATAACAACCAATTGAGTCACAGACCAAAATCACATGACGACCAACTGGTGAACGGTAGATACGGTTATAAAATGTTGCAACCCCTTCCACATCGGTGACTGGGATTTTTAAGATATTAGCAATCGCGTTGACTTGTGCATCATCCACCCAGCCATTACGGCGTTGGACAATTTTTAGCGCATCAAGTGATGCCGCGCGGCTTTGTGGGTAGTGATGCATAAATTCATGAATGTCGTGAATTTCTGCTTCGGTTAGAATGCTTGCGACATCCACCTTTGGGGTTTTATCAGTTACAATCTTCATCGGTGGTTTTCTCCTAACGGTCAACGTCTGCCATAACAACGTCAATTGACGCTAGATAAATAATTAAGTCAGAAACCAAGCTACCATTAATGACTGACGGCATTTGCTGTAAGTGCGCAAAGGTCGGTGTACGAATACGGGTACGGTAACTCATGGTTGAGCGATCAGACGTAATATAATAGTTGGTAATGCCTTTCACCGCTTCCACCATAAAGGAGGACTCGCCTTCTGGCATAACAGGACCCCACGATACTGAGATAAAGTGGTTAATCAAAGTTTCAATGTCATTTAAGGTGCGGTCTTTGGGTGGTGGGACAGCCAGTGGGTGATCGGCTTTGTATGCGCCCATTGGCATGTTGTTGAGACATTGCTCAATGATACGCAGTGACTGACGAATCTCTTCAATTTTGACCAAACAGCGGTCATACGCATCGCCATTAAACTCAATTGGCACTTCAAAATCAAAATTTTCATAGCCAAGATAAGGACGCGCTTTACGCACATCGTAAGGGATACCCGTGGCACGAAGTCCATGACCTGATACGCCCCAAGCAAGGGCAGATTTAGCATCATATTGGGCAACGTTTTGGGTACGCAGTTGTAGTACCTTGTTTTTCATGGTGGCTTTGACGTATTCATCGATACGTTTTGGCATCCAATCTAAGAATTCACGAACCAGTTTGTGCCAGCCATTTGGCAAGTCCATCGCGGTACCGCCGATACGAAACCATGCTGGGTGCATACGATAGCCGGTTACCGCTTCAATCACATCATACGCTTTTTGACGGTCGGCGAACATATAAAATACTGGCGTCATACCGCCTGCATCCTGAATGAAGGTGCCCCAGTACAGCAAATTATTGGTGATACGGAAGAACTCACTCATCATGATACGAATGGTATTCGCGCGATCTGGTACCGTAATACCTGCCAATTTTTCCACTGACATGAGGTACGGTAATTCATTCATCACCCCGCCAAGATAATCGATACGGTCAGTGTAAGGAATAAATGAATGCCACGTTTGGCGTTCAGCGATTTTTTCAGCGCCGCGATGGTGATAACCAATGTCTGGGATACAGTCAATGACTTCCTCGCCATCTAGCTGAAGCACAACGCGAAATGCACCGTGCGCAGAAGGGTGGTTAGGACCCAAGTTTAGGAACATAAAGTCTTCGTCACGGCCACTACGTTTCATGCCCCACTCTTCTGGAACAAATCGTAAGTTCTCCTGCTCAAACATCTGCTTGCCTTTATCGAGATAATAAGGCGGCACTTCAGTCGCACGAGAGGCGTATTCTTTACGCAGTGGATGACCTTCCCAGTATTTTGGCAATAAAATACGGGTTAAATGTGGGTGACCATCAAAGGTAATACCAAACATATCCCACGCTTCGCGCTCATACCAGTTGGCATTCGGCCAAATACGGGTTGCCGTAGGGATTTGTAAATCAGCTTCTTTGAGCGCCACTTTGATACGGATATCCGTGTTGCGTTCTAATGACATTAGATGATAGAACACAGTGAAATCACTGTCAGGTAAGGCATTGCCATCCCTGTCTTTACGATGTTGGCGTAAGCGCTCATCAATCGCTGAAATATCCAGTAACATCACGTAAGGCTGTGGCAAGGTGCGAAGGTACAGGAGTACTTCGATGACCTGTTCACGGCTGACCCAAATAGTGGGAAAAGCGTCAAAGGTTTTTTGTACAACAAACTGCCCCTCAAACTTGCGATTTAATTCTGCAATCACTGCTGGGACATCAGTTTGTGCTTGATTATCAGTTACCGTTACCATGAGTGGCACTTTCCTCATTCACAATTATTAAGAAGGTAGTGGAATACCTTTTTTGTTTTGAACGCAATTCGATAAGCTTTTACTTAGCGAAAATTCATCCTAAATCCATCCAGAGACTTACTCTAGCATTAATCAATCTCTAGCATTAATCAATCTCTATCATTAATCAATGTTATCTGGGCTGCGTAGATTTTTGACCGCGATGCGCTCGGCTTGTTTACGGTCACGTTCTGGCTGCATGACAGGTTGGTAGATACCTTGGTCATTGACATGAATACCGAGTGGACGACGTTCTTTAGTAATCGATTCTTGCAGCAGCATGATGGCTTGAATCAAAGCTTCTGGACGGGGTGGGCAACCAGGGATATACACATCGACAGGAATGATTTTATCAACGCCTTGCACCACTGAATACACATCGTACATGCCGCCTGAGTTAGCACAGGCACCCATTGAAATGACCCATTTAGGCTCAAGCATTTGCTCGTAGAGACGCTGAATAACAGGCGCCATTTTCATAAAGCAAGTACCTGCCACAATCATCACGTCAGCTTGGCGCGGTGACGCACGAATAACCTCAGCGCCAAAGCGCGACAAGTCATGCACGCCTGTCAATGTCGTTGCGTACTCCACATAGCAGCACGAGGTGCCAAAGTTAAATGGCCACAATGAATGCTTACGACCCCAGTTTGCAAGGCTATGGGTCAAATCTTCTAATCGCGTCATGACGACGTTTTTATTGACTTCCTCTTCGTCAATAATTTGACGAGTTTGGTCTGGAAATCTGTCGGCATCTGGATTGGCTTTGGTTAATGTATATTTCATAATGCTCGATCACCTTGATTCTTAAAGCAGGATTTCGCTCTATGTCACTACAAATGCAAAAGACCTTGCAACATAGATTGCAAAGTCGGGTTATTATTTTACCGCGTTATTGTTTGGGTTTTGGTTCATTGCGCCAGACAACTGGGCAGGGATTTTACCAGTAGGGTCAATTTCTAACTCTTCAACACCATTAAAGCGGGTAATATCCGCCAGATTAAAGCCCGCAGGCGCAGCAGCCAAACGCTTTGGTTTTGGCTTTTTGTCTGCAGGTGACCAGTTAAGTGCCCCTAGTTTGAGCAGATAATATAGACCGATTAACAGCTCTACCACAAACAGCACAACGGTCCAAAATCCTAACCAACCTGCTTCTTTGACCGATACCGCATAGGTATATAGGTATAATGCTTCTAAGTCAAAGATAACAAAGAAAATAGCGACGATATAGAATTTTGCAGATAAACGGATTCTGGCAGAACCAACACTGACCACACCCGACTCGAAATTCTCTTGCTTTTGAAAGCCTTTAGAAGTACCACCTAACAATCTTGGTACAACAAGCATGAAAATACAAAGTCCTATGGCTGCCAAAATAAATACAATTGCAGACCAATCAATGACTGGAATCATGAGGATACTCCTGGGCAATACGACTAACCGTTACGTGGGTTAAGCAATTCAAGTTGGGACGATATTTTTGATACTTCCACCAAGCCCGTCTGGCTCAAGCGCAATATCACAAAGACGATGGCAGATAACTTCTTAAGAACTATTTTCCTTAAGATTACCTCGTACCAGCTAACAAGCTGCCCCGCTGCACATCCATTGACCATTATTGTAATCGGTGAGTGATTGGCTAGTTACTAAACAGGCTAGTCAAATATATTGCTAAAACCACGATGAAAACCTAATATAAAGTAGCATTACATCACTTTATAAAAATGCGTATTTTAACAAAAGTAACTATATATTGCTGTTAACTGGCTAAAACACGGATAGTTTACTCATTTTATGTAAAAAATGCTAGTAGCAGGGTTCAATCTTCCGTTAATTAACCGTTAATTAAATAGCAACACTTTAGCAAAAAAACCCTGCCATAAGCAGGGTTTATCAGCCAAAAATCATTTAAATAATTCATTGAATGAAATAGTTAAATACTTATTGGTTAATCACATCCACGCCTTTAGGTGGCGTGAAGCTAAATTGATTACTGGCAATTGACGTATTGCGTTTCACATCTGAGAATCGAATACTGGTGGTTTGTCCCAAATTATCATTTAATACCATCATAACAGGATTACCGCTGTTAAAAGCGATACCTAAACTTTTAAAGTTGGCATTGCCACTTTTTGGATACAGCACATAATAGTTTTTTGAGGCAATCGGCTGGGTCACATTAAAACTATTGGCGATTTTGCTGGGATCACCTGACAAAATCAGTGCTGGGGTATCCCCTACTTGATTGCTCACGCTTTGCTTGGTCGCTTGATTTAAGTCTTTATCGTACACCCAAAGCGTATTGCCATTGGCAACAATCAGTTGCGATGCCGTACCATCAATCTGCCAACGAAACTGGTTTGGGCGTTGCACCGCCATAGTACCTGAGAAATTTCTTGATGCTTTACTTAAGCCCTTGCCGCCTGTGCCAGAGGTGGTTTGACTAAAATTGGCGGTCATGCTTTTGACATTTTTAAGTAAGTTATTTAAGTTTGTTGCCGCGCTTGCTGAGTTGGCGACAGCGGCATTGGCTGATTGCATGGCGACTGTCATCGGCATGCTAGTAATCAATAGTGCTGATAATGTACCGGTGGCTAATTTATTGATAATTTTATTAGTAGATGTTGTCATGGTAGGTTCCTCATTCAATAAAAATTGTTAAAAGTTTAGAAAAAGTATTCAAAAATAATATCAGCCCAACAGGCTAATCAATCAATTAAAAATTAACCAATTAAAAATTAACAAGTTAAGCTAAATTCGCTGACAGATATTGTCGCTAAATTTTTCTTACCCAACTAGACGCCCCATGCAATGATTGTTGTTTAAGTTGTAACAAATGTAACAATAGCTGAGTGATAAGAAAGAAAGTTTTGACTAGATAATAACTAACCAGTGCCAAGCCATTCAAGACTATCCAAAACCCGTTAAGACGCTTGGCTATAAGCAATAAAAAACCCAATAAGTGCAACTTATTGGGTTGATTTGTTTAACAACAAGCTGAGTGATTATTCAGCTGCGCCTTCAACAAATACGTAGCGACGATTGAATTTACCTTTAACAGCAAATTTTACCACGCCGTCAGTTAAAGCAAATAATGTATGGTCACGACCCATACCTACACCTTCACCTGCGTGAAATTCTGTACCACGTTGACGTACAATGATGTTACCAGCAACAACTTGTTGACCGCCAAAGATTTTTACGCCAAGCATTTTTGGGTTTGAATCACGACCGTTACGGGTAGAACCTGCGGCTTTTTTATGTGCCATGTCGATGTCTCCTAGAGATTAATGTGTTTGAAATAGTCAATTAAGCAGTGATTGCTTTGATTTTTAACAAAGTATACCATTGACGGTGACCTTGTTCTTTATGGTAGTGTTTACGACGTCTGTGTTTTACAATACGTACTTTTTCGCCACGACCATGTTCTACTACTTCAGCTTCGACCACTGCACCGGCAACCACAGGTTGACCAATTTTGATATCGCTGCCATCAACGACCATTAAAACGTCTTCAATTTTGATGGTATCGCCTTTTTCAGCTTTTAGCAATTCAACTTTTAAAAATTCATCTTGAACGACGCGATGTTGTTTACCACCACTTTTGATTACTGCATACATCTTGGTTGCTCCAATAAACCCGTACACCGTGGCTACCAAGGGCGATAACACTTCTACGACGGATACACAGGGAAATATAAGGTCGCGATTTTAACGTTTCTAGTGGTTAAAATCAAGTAAAACTTCACAGATGCGGGGTCGATTTTGGCTGATAAATTATTGCGCATTTCTCAACACAATGGATGCTGAGTAATACAAGTCGCCAATAAAAATACACAGCAATAACTTACACAAAAAACGGCAGTATGGTATGATTTTGCCGACCTTCACCCCAAGCCAAATTTCACGAATTTTCACTCCAAGCTTTGAGCCAACCTATGCTAGACAATCAACAATTAAATCCTACATCCACTGCTATCAATGCGGTTACCAAAGACAGTAACAGCACGCCTGTCACCTATCAGCAGATTCAATCTATTATCGCTGACGATTTCGAGATTATGGATAAGCAGGTGTATGGCAGTCTAAGCTCAAAAGTCAAACTGGTCATGTCGGTGAGTCAGCATGTCATCAACGCAGGTGGCAAGCGTATGCGCCCACTGATTTCGCTACTTTGCTCACGTATTTGTAACGATCAGCCCTCACAAGCTGCCATGCATTTGGGCGCAATCACTGAAATGCTGCATACCGCAACGTTAGTACATGATGATGTGATTGATGCGTCAGGTATGCGCCGTGGTAAGCCGACCGCGAATGCAACGTGGGATAATGCAACGGCTGTATTGGTCGGTGACTATCTGATTGCCCGTTCATTTAATCTTTTGGTGGGTTTTGGCTCGTTGCCGTTATTGCAGTTATTCTCAGATGGCACTTGTGATATCGCTGAAGGGGAAGTATTGCAGCTACAACATCAGCATGACCCCAAAGCCACCGAAGCCGATTATATGAAAATCATTGACGGTAAAACCTCTCGGCTATTTATGATGGCAAGTCAAGGCGTGGCTATTTTGGAAAATCGCCCCGAATACAATGATGCCTTCGCGATATTTGGTCAGCATTTTGGTAATGCCTTCCAAATCATTGATGACGTGCTCGATTTTGTCGGTGATAGTGAGGTGCTCGGCAAAAACGTGGGTGATGACATTGCTGAAGGCAAGCCCACCTTGCCGCTGATTAAAGCGCTTGAAATGACCACGGGTGATACGCATGAAAAATTGCGGATTGCTATTCAGACAGGGGAAGTGCAAGACACGGGTGAAATTATTGAGATTGTCAAAAACAGCGGCGCACTGGCGTACTGCCGTGACAAAGCGATGCAAGAAAGCGAAATTGCTAGACAAGCCGTACTGACCTTACCTGATTCACAATACCGCCAAGGTTTACTCGATTTGATGACGCTTGCCAGCCAAAGGTTATATTAACGTCATTAATCATTCATAAACCTTTGCTAAATTGAGGCGAAAAATCCCAAATTTGCCATGACTGACCACCCAATTAAATTTAAGCCTTCCAAACACGCGGATTTTATGCAAGCCGCCAAGGTGCATACCCCAAAGTATAAATTCTACGTTGAAGTCGGTGGTGACCCTACCCACCCTACCATCGTACTGATTATGGGGCTAGGCGCGCAAAGCCTGGTATGGCCCAATGAATTTTGCTATGCATTAATCAATGCTGGATTTCGGGTCGTACGATTTGACAATCGCGACATTGGCAAATCCAGCAAGCTGAAGCACAAAAAACTGACTCCCGCTCATGATTCGCCCATTTATAAAGCCAAATTGCTAGGCAGATTCGGACTGGGTTTACCGCTTAAAAACCTGCAAACACCGTATGATTTGTACGACATGGCAGAAGATGCCTATCAACTGCTCAAAATGTTGGGCATCAAAAAATACTTTGTGATTGGTCAATCGATGGGCGGTATGATTGCGCAAATCATGGCAGTGCGTTATCCACACCAAGTAGAAAAATTGGGACTATTATCCACCAGTAACAATCGACCCTTTTCGCGCCCACCCGCCATTGAAGCCATCAAGGCCTTTACCCAGCCACTACCCAAAAGCCAAGATGCTGACGCATTGACCCAGCAGTTCGTGCAAACCATCAAGACCATCGCCAGCCCCGATTACTTTGATGAACAAGCGGCGCTGAGCAAAGCTAAAAAACTGTTTAAACGGCGTTTTTACCCAAAAGGTACGCAGCGGCAGTTACTGGCGATTTTGGCGACGGGGTCACTGGTCGATCTTGACAAACAAATCCACCAGCCCACCCTCATCATCCATGGCAAACAAGACAAACTCATTCCATTTAGTCATGCCTATTCGCTTGCCAAGCACATTGCGCACAGTCAATTGATACTCATTGATGAGCTCGGTCACGATATGCCACTTGCCCTGACAGAACAACTGGCAAGCCAGTTTATCGCGCATTTTAGTTACAATGCGCCAATCAATTGATTGTGATGCGAAAATTAACTCATTGTGATGATAAGCATTTGCTCCCAGCCAACCTTTAAATCGGCTGGGATTGGCAAATCTTTTTCAAAATAGTATTTAAAACTTGCCATAAAGATAGTTGCCATCATGGTGGCTTGGTAATCAATCGCCTCCGCCGTTAAATAATCTGTCGCCTTTTGTTTTTTAGCCAGTTCAATAAAGTTTTGTTTACCCATCAAAAACATATCATGATAAAGATTGTGGTGTTGGGTGCGGATTTTCCACAGGGCAAGCATCTGTTGGCGGCGTTCAAACAGCTTTTGTGAATGATTTTCCATAATCATTTGTAGCATTTGACTATCGGCATTGAGCCTGTCCTGAAATAGCTGGCTGACTTCCTGCTTGAAATCATCAATCATCTGCCCAGCCAAATCACCCTTACCACTGTAATATTTATAAAAAGTAGCACGATTGACTTTGGCGCGCTCCAAAATTGCTTGGATAGCAATATCGTTGTAATCCTGCTCGGACAACAATATAATAAAGGCTTCACGGATGGCTTTATGGGTTTTGACAACACGTAAATCAGGTGACTTGTTACGACTTAAAGTCATGGGGAAATGTTTCCTTATTAAAAAAATCTATCAATGGCTTTGAAATTTTAAAATTTTTATGTATACAAATAGCTAAAAATTGTTGCTTAAACACTTAATTTGTTTAATATTGTTGGTTTCCCAATTGGAGATTTTTTTTTAAAATAACCGCTGCCGATCACTAGGTAGTAATTTAGCTATCCTTTAGTTATCGTAAAGTTTTGTGTCTTATCGTAAATATTGCGACAACAATGTCGCATTTATTTTATAATATTTTTTCAAAGATTCCCTATTTTTTATGAGGTTGGTATGAGATACCCAGTGTTGTTCATGGTGTCATTAGCGAGTTGTAGCTTATTAATCGGGTGTAATAAGTCAGACACAGCAGCCCAGCAACAAAGTGGCGGCGGTGCAGGAGCACAGGCGCAAATGCCACCCACAATAGTCAATGTACAGCCTGTAACATTCCAGACGATTCCACTTACCAAAGAGTTATCAGGTAAAGTTGTCGCCTATCAAGAAGCCACCGTTACGCCGCAAGTGTCAGGTATTATTGACCGCCAGTTGTTTCGCGAAGGCACTTTTGTCAAACAAAATCAGCCGTTATATCAAATCAATACCGATAGCTACACCAGTGTACTTGCCGGTAGTCGCGCAAGCCTTGACCAAAGCCTTGCCAGTGTCAATACCGCAAAAGCCAACTATAATAATGCCTTAGCGGTGCTAGAAACCCGCCAAGCCGAACTTGCGCTGGCTCAAACCAATTTAAACCGTCTAAAACAGCTACGTGGTACTGAGGCTATCTCAAGTCAAGAATATGACCAAGGGGCAACCGCCGTGCGTACTGCTCAAGCAGCGGTTAAAAATGCGCAGGCGCAAGTCGGGGTGGCACAAGCCAATATTGATGCCGCCCAAGCAGCGGCTCGCGGCGCACAGCAATCAGTGAATAGCAATCAGCTCACCATGAGCCGTACTGTGGTTAAAGCGCCTATTAGTGGTATCACCAGTCGCTCAAATGTCAATGTCGGTGCGCTTGCCACCGCGGGCACGACGCAGATGGTAACCGTCTCGCAACTTAATCCAATTTATGTCGATATCAGTCAGTCAGCCGCCGAGTTATTGGCGCTTCGTCAGCAATTTGCGGCTGGTAAACTTAGCACACCGCGTACCGCACAGGTTCAGTTAAAGCTCGCCGATGGCTCAACCTACCCGATGGTGGGGCAACTTCGCTTTGAAGAAGCTAAAGTGGATAGTACCACAGGCACGGTCAATCTGCGTGCGGTATTTAGCAATGATAACTTTGTGCTGTTGCCAGGGATGATGGTGAATGCCCAGTTGATTCAAGGTATTATCAATAATGCCGTATTATTACCACAAAGTGCCATTAATCGTACAGCCAAAGGTGAATCAACCGTATATGTGGTTGACGCCAATAATAAAATCCAATTACGCCCAGTTACGGTTCAAGGTACCCACCAAGGTCAATGGATTGTCACTAGCGGTCTAAAACAAGGTGAGCAAGTGGTGATGGTTGGCGGCGCCAAAGTCAAACCAGATCAGCAAGTCAAAGCCATGCCTTATGTGGCGTCTACATCAGCCTCAACCGCGGTACCGACCAATGCTTCTACCACGACGACGACCAAAACGACCGTAACAAATAGCTCAACTACCGCCAAAACTGCGCAACCATAAGCACGGGAGATATCATGTCACGCTTTTTTATTGATAGACCCATCTTTGCTTGGGTGATTGCCATGCTCATCATGCTGATGGGTATCTTAGCAATTTTTAAATTACCGATTGAGCAGTATCCACGTATTGCCCCACCTACCATTAGTATCTCAGCAACTTATCCAGGTGCCGCTGCCCAAACCATTGAAGACTCCGTCACTCAGGTGATTGAGCAAAAAATGAAAGGGCTTGATGGATTGATGTATATGTCCTCAAGTTCATCATCAAGTGGCGCTGCGCAAATTACCTTGACCTTTGAGAACGGGACAGATCCCGATACGGCACAAGTCCAAGTCCAAAACAAACTGCAATCTGCCATGAGTTCGCTGCCAGAGATGGTGCAGCGCATGGGGGTCAACGTCAATAAGTCCACGAGTGGCTTCTTTATGGTACTGGCGATGACATCTGAAGATGGCAGTATGGATCGTGCCGATATTGCCGATTATCTCAACTCCAACGTGGTTGACCAGATCAGCCGTGTCGAGGGTGTGGGTAACGTCAACGTGTTTGGCTCTGCGTATGCCATGCGTATTTGGTTAGACCCTGAAAAACTGCGTACCTATGGTTTAATACCCTCGGATATCACCAGCGCAATTCAAGCGCAAAACGCGCAAGTATCAGCCGGTCAGCTAGGACAAACACCCACTGACGAAGCCCGTCAAACCATTAATGCCACAGTGACTGTGCAAAGTTACTTACAAACCCCAGAGCAATTTCGTAATATTTTGCTTAAAAGTAATACAGATGGTGCGCAAATTCGCTTGGGTGATGTCGCCAAAGTGGAAATTGGTAGTGAAAGCTACAGCGAGATTGCCCGCTACAATGGCAAAGATGCGGCAGGTATCGGTATCTCACTGTCATCTGGCGCCAATGCTTTAAGCACACGTGATGCCGTAGAAGCCAAACTCAAAGAGCTTGAACCTAATTTTCCTGCGGGCTTAAAAGCCTCAGTTGCCTATGACACCACGCCATTTGTACGTTTGTCGATTGAGGAAGTAGTCAGAACACTTGCTGAAGCGATTGCACTGGTATTCTTAGTGATGTTCTTGTTTTTACAAAGCTGGCGCGCCACTATTATTCCTACGTTGGCAGTACCTGTGGTAATACTGGGTACGTTTGGTATTTTGTACGCATTTGGCTATAGCATCAATGTGTTGACGCTGTTTGCCATGGTATTATCAATCGGTCTGTTAGTCGATGACGCGATTGTCGTGGTCGAAAACGTTGAGCGTTTGCTGGAGGAAAATCCAGACATGACGCCACTGGAAGCCACCCGTGAATCCATGCGCGAAATCAGTAAAGTGGTCATTGGTATTGCCTTGATTTTGTCGGCGGTATTTTTACCGATGGCATTCTTTGGCGGCTCAACTGGGGTGATTTATCGCCAGTTCTCCGTGACACTCATCAGCAGTATGGTACTATCCGCCTTAGTTGCGTTGATTTTCACCCCTGCCCTATGTGCCACTATCCTCAAACGCACTAAAGCCCATGACAAACACGGCGGGCATCAGACCGGTTTCTTTGGCGCATTTAACCGTATGTTTATGCGTCTTAGTGAAGGCTATGAAAAATTTGTGGGTCGCAGTATCAAAATGCGCTGGCTGTATATGATTCCTTATGCGTTGGTGATTGTGGCATTGGTGTTCTTATTTACCCGTATTCCAAGTTCATTTATTCCCGAAGAAGACCAAGGTGTGCTGTTTACATTGGTGCAACTGCCTGCCGGTAGTACCCAAAATCAAACGCAAGCGGTTATGGAAAAGGTCAACGCCTATTATAAAACCCAAGAAAAAGACCTTGTGCAGTCTGTATTTATGGTCAATGGCTTTAGTTTTGCCGGTCAAGGGCAAAACATGGGATTGGCATTTGTGCGCTTAAAAGATTGGGATGAGCGCCCTGGTAAAGAAAATACCGCGCAATCGATTGCCAAACGTGCCATGGGTTATTTTATGACCCAAGTCAATGAAGCCCAAGTATATGCCATTTCACCGCCTGCTATTCAAGGTTTGGGTACGGCAACGGGTTTTGATCTGCAGCTACAAGACTCCGGCAACTTAGGTCATGAAGGCTTGCTGCAAGCCCGTAACATGCTACTAGGCATGGCGGCGCAAAATAAACAAGTCAGTGGCGTGCGTCCAAATGGACAAGAAGATTCGCCCCAATATAAAGTCAACGTCAATTATGATGCTGCTGCGGCTATGGGTGTCGCACCGAGCCTGGTTAATAGTGTTCTTAGTACCGCTTGGGGTAGTAGCTACGTCAATGACTTTATGGATCGTGGTCGTATCAAAAAAGTCTATATGCAAGGTGAAGCTGAGAGCCGTACCACCCCAGAGGACATCAACAAATGGTATGTACGTAACAGTGACAATCAGATGGTTCCGTTTAGCTCATTTGCCACCGGTGAATGGCAGTATGGCTCGCCGACCCTTACGCGTTACAACAGTTTGTCATCAATGAACTTGCAAGGTAACGCAGCGCCAGGACTGAGTACCGGTCAAGCGATGGCAGCAATGGAGCAAATGATTGCCAAACTGCCAAAAGGCATCAGTTACGAATGGACAGGTTTATCCTTAGAAGAGAAAAAATCTGGCGCCCAAGCACCCATGCTGTACGCCATTTCGATTTTCGTGGTGTTCTTATGTTTAGCTGCACTGTATGAAAGCTGGTCCATTCCCTTTGCAGTGCTACTTGTTGTGCCACTTGGGGTATTAGGTGCTGTGCTATTTACGGGTTTACGTGGGCTTTCAAACGATATTTATTTGCAAGTGGGTCTGCTGACCGTTGTGGGTTTATCAGCCAAAAATGCGATTTTGATTATTGAATTTGCCAAAGAACGACAAGATTTGGGACATAATCTATATGACTCGGTTACGGTCGCTGCTCGCCAACGCTTACGTCCGATTATCATGACATCATTGGCGTTTGGTATTGGCGTGGTACCCTTATTCTTGGCAACAGGCGCAGGCTCAGGTAGCCAAAATGCGATTGGTACAAGTGTGTTAGGCGGCGTGGTCAGTGCAACTATCCTAGGGGTGTTCTTTATCCCAATATTCTATGTGTGGGTACGCTCACTGATTAAAGGTAACAAACCGCACCACCCCAATGATGGCAATGACGGCAACGTTGGTGACTTACAGCCCGTATCACCTTACTCACCTAATGCCGCTGAACCTGTCGCTGTCACTCAGCCAACACAGGTGAGCCTCTATAAGCCTGATGGCGGTTCACCATCAAACCATCAATAAGACATAAATGGGTAAACATTTTACCCATTTAATCTTTTACAATAACAAACACATTATGTTGATACAGGTAAGTTATATGGATTCTACCTTTCGCCTAGTACCCCTGACCGCTATAGTAGCCACCCTACTATCGCTCAGCGCTTGTCAAACCATTCCAAAAGCCAAAACTGAGCCTGTCGTGGCGCAGCCGCATATCGCAATTAATCAGCCTTATGAAACCTATGACAGTCAGACCGTCAGCGGCACCAGTCAGCCGAGTATCGCGGCTCAGCGTTGGCAGGATTTTTATAGCGATGCCAAGCTAAAACAACTGATTCAATTGGGGTTAGACAACAACAAAGACATCAGTGCCACGATTTTGGCGATTCAAAAAGCCCGCGCGCAGTATCAAATTCAAGACATCGCCGATGTGCCTACTATCAATAGTTCTGGCTCATATTCTTACGGTGCAACAAATTCAAGAGATGCGAATCCTAGTAGTACTTACAATGTCGGTCTGGCAATGTCAAGTTACGAGTTTGACTTTTGGGGACGTATTGCGAGCCTCAAAGATGCCGCTTTACAAAATTATCTTGCCACCACTGCTGCCAAAGATGCCGCGCAAATTAGCTTGATTAGTAACATTGCGCAAAGCTATGTGGCATACAGCTATAATCTGGCACAACTGCAACTTGCCAAACAAACCTTAGCCACGCGCCAAGATTCACTTCGCATTAACCAGCTGCGTTTTAAAGCAGGTCTTGATTCACAGCTAACTAGCGTACAAGCCCAAGCGGCGGTTGAAGCCGCCAAAGTGTCTATCGCCCAAGCACAAACCAATTTGTTGACCAACCAAAATGCCCTGCGCTATCTAGTAGGCGCCCCTGTGGATAATAGCCTACTACCCGCAGCGGGCATTAGTAGCATCACCAATAATCGTATTTTTGGCACGGGCTTACCCAGTGATTTATTATTGTATCGTCCTGATTTGCGTCAAGCGGAATATAACTTAAAAGCTGCGGGCGCAAATATTAACGCCGCGCGCGCTGCGTTTTATCCAACGATTAGCCTATCGGGCAATGTGGGTGCGGCCAGTTCAAGCTTAGGCGATTTGTTTAAAACAGGCGCATTTAGCTGGGGTTTTGGACCGAGTGTGAGCTTGCCGATTTTTGATGCAGGTCTACGTAAAGCCAATTACCAAGTGAGTGAAATCGAGCAACAACAAGCGCTAAATACTTATGAAAAAGCGATTCAAACCGCTTTTAAAGAAGTCAATGACGTATTTGCCAATCGCGCAACGTTAAATCAGCAGTTGACCGCGTACAACCAGTCGCTTGCTGCCAACCAAAAATACTATCAAATTGTTCAAGCGCGCTTCAAAGCAGGTTTAGACAATTATTTGGGCGTATTAGATGCACAGCGTTCGATTTATAGCAGCCAACAAAGTATTCTAAATACCAAGCAGTCGCAATTGCTCAGTCAAATTCAGCTATACCAAGTTTTAGGTGGCGGGGTGAGTCGCGATGTACCGCTCGAAACACCCACAGAAAAACATACGAATTTCAGCACCAAGTTGTCACAGGTTGCCAACAATGCCCAGCAAAAAATTACTGATGCAGCCCATCAGCCTGCCCAAGTGACTACTAAAACAACCTCAACAACGACCACCACAACCACAGTCCAACCCTAATACATTAGACCTAGCTCATTAGATCTAGTGCATTAGATTAGCCGTAAGCTGTTATAGTAAAAAACCCACATTACTGTGGGTTTTTTATGGGTTTTTTACTATAAATGGCTGTTTTAAAATGCATAACTGGCGATGCCATGCGCGATGAGCTTTCCTTCATCATTGACCAACATCATCCGCGTGGTGCAGCCTTTTCGTCCCATACGAATCACTTCGGCTGTAACCATAAACTCATAGCCGCGCCCAGGGGCTAGATAATCGACGCGCAAATCGACGGTTGCCATGCGTTTGATTTTTTTGGTCTGCTCTTCAAACGTGCCTTGGTCACGACGATAGATTTCCAGCATGCCCTCAAGCCCGCCTATGGTATCTAATAGCGTCGCCGTCATACCGCCATGCAAAATCTCAAAATTTGGATTACCGATGAGGGCAGGATTGGACTTGACCTTACCATATACTCTGCCATCTTCATAATGATAGGTAGTAAAGGTATGCGCCACAAATGGGCTTTGCGACATGATGCTAGCAAGCTGCTGCCCTAGCACATCAATACTAGGTTTAGTGATAGCGTGATGCTCACTGTCTTCATTGAGCTGCAGTTGCGACTCGTTTGCCAAATCAGAATGCTCATCATTTTCTTTAGACATTGTGTCAGTCATGTTAGTGCTGTCAGTCGATGACTGAGCGGCTAATTGATTGGCATTTACAGGGTTTAAACTCACGGCGCCCTCCATGCGTAAGTAGATTGTGGTAAGATAGCTTTTTAAAAAATTATCATTCTAGCAAATTTTGCTTATTTAGCCTTATACAATTTCTGCGTTACTTGATAACGTTACTTAATAATAAGTGTCACTCGATAATAAGAGGTTTTTATGCGTTATATTTTTAACCGTTCATTCCCCAATACTCGCTTACGTCGCCTACGTTACAACGATAATATCCGTGCCATGGTGCAAGAAACCAGCATTGAACCCAAGCATCTGATTGCGCCCGTGTTTATCATTGAGGGTAAACAGCAGCGCCAAGCCGTGGCAAGCATGCCAGGCGTTGAGCGTTTGAGCGTAGACTTGCTGATTGAGTATGCTAAGCAATTACTCAATCTAGGCGTCACCACCATTGATTTATTCCCTGTCATTAGCCCAAGCCTCAAATCGCTACAGGCTGAACACGCCTATGATGAGAACGGTCTTGCCTGCACTGCTATCAAGGCAATTAAAGACGCCCTACCTGAGATGGTAGTGATGACTGATGTGGCGCTCGACCCCTATACCAGTCATGGTCAAGACGGTATTGTCGATGAGAATGGCTACGTGCTTAATGACATCACCGTTGACATCCTCGCCAAACAAGCCCTGAGCCACGCCCGTGCAGGCGCGGATATCATCTCGCCAAGCGATATGATGGATGGTCGTATTGCCGCGCTTCGCCAAGCATTGGATGGAGAAAATTTTATTAATACCGCAATCATGGCGTATTCTGCCAAATACGCATCTGCGTATTATGGACCGTTTCGTGATGCCGTCGGCAGCGCAGGCAACCTTAAAGGCGGACACAAAAAACAATACCAAATGGATTTTGGTAATCGCGCCGAAGCCCTGCATGAAGTCGCCCTTGACATCCAAGAAGGCGCTGACATGGTAATGGTAAAACCAGGTCAGCCCTACCTTGATTTGGTACGCGAAGTCAAAGACACGTTTGGCGTGCCGACTTATGCGTATCAAGTATCAGGTGAATATGCCATGCACATGGCGGCGATACAAAATGGCTGGTTAAGCGAGGACGTTATTTTGGAATCACTGTTAGGGTTTCGCCGTGCAGGTGCCGACGGCATCTTAACTTATTTTGCAATGACGGCTGCCCAAAAGCTCAATCAATAATATCTTAAAGTTTGATTAAAACTAAAGGCGACACTGGTTTATCAATCAGTGTCGCCTTTTTCTGATGTTACATTTATTAACTTAAAAGCATCGAGCGCTATAACGAGCCCTATAAAAACTTACTTAATGTCATAGAGAATAACAAATCTGTTAACTTTAATTATTTTTTTACCCATTTATTTACTAAATATAAACTTAGTTAATCAGTCAAATTCATGCACAATAAACTAAAGCAAAAATACACACTCTTATTGACCTCTATTGACTAAGCTTACTAATTTTGGACGAGCCTTTTTTGGCGTCACTTTTAGCATTTTGCAATAATTGATTACTTTTTGGCATTATATTTTTGAAAAAAATAAGCAGACAATGGGGTTAATAACAAATAAAAGACGAGAGTGGTATCTGCTAGCTGATTAATCGAGGATAAGATGATTAGTAATGTACCAATTTCTAATAGTTCGATTGCTAATAGCCCAATCAAAAACGCCATGATGGCAGTGGCTATGATGTCATTTTTGGCACTCAGCTTTAAACTCTCTGCTGATTTGACAACGGATACTCAGCCATCGATAAGTCCGACTGACGCGGTCGTTAGTACCTTAAATCAGCCGAGCCAACAGGTGGTATTGTCTACCCATAATTAATATATTGTTATCGATTTAATTAACAGAAGATGCGATGCCGCATCTTTTTTTTATGCCAGTCATTGACGACCACTAGCTTATCGATTATTGCACAAGTTATTTCTCAAAATTTTACCGCCAACTATGTCCTTATCTTTTGCGCTTTAGACTATAATAGTCGATTGTCCATTTTTTACTGAGCAACTTTTATTAACGGTGGAAGCGACTATGAGCCAATTAAACCCTCGCCAACAAGAAGCCATGCAATATGTCTCTGGACCTTTGCTGGTACTGGCAGGTGCAGGTTCGGGTAAAACATCGGTGATTACCCGTAAAATCGCTTATCTGATTGAAGAATGCCAAATGCCAGCCGAGCGTATCACCGCAGTGACCTTTACCAATAAAGCGGCTCGCGAGATGAAAGCCCGTGTGCAAAAATTATTGCCAAGTGATAAAACCAAAGGCTTAACTGTCTCGACTTTTCACCAATTTGGCTTGCAGTTTTTACGTTACGAGTTATTGCATACACCGCTTAAAGGCAATTTTTCCATCATGGATGCCGAAGATAGCAAGCGGCTGTTGATGGATTTGATGGTACGTGACAACATGAGCGGTGCCGAGAGCCGCGAATTGGTCGGTAAAGCTATCAAAATGATTTCGGATTGGAAAAACGACCTCATCCCCCCTGAAAAAGCAGCAGATACGCTCACCGACCCTGAAGATATGCTATTTGCAACGCTGTATCAACTCTACGAGCGTAACCTACGTGCGTACAATGCGGTCGATTTTGATGACTTAATTGTAATGCCGACACGGCTATTGCAGGAAAATAGCCAAGTACGTGATAAATG
Source organism: Moraxella sp. CTOTU47618 (assembly GCF_032017425.1). NCBI lineage: Bacteria > Pseudomonadati > Pseudomonadota > Gammaproteobacteria > Moraxellales > Moraxellaceae > Moraxella > Moraxella sp. CTOTU47618. The sequence goes on from NZ_DALZPW010000007.1 coordinate 108,627, forward strand.
GCAAAATCGCATACGCTATCTATTGGTAGATGAATACCAAGACACCAATACCGCGCAATATGAATTGATTAAACTGCTCGTTGGCGTGCAGCCGCGTTTTACGGTGGTGGGTGATGATGACCAATCCATCTATGCATGGCGTGGGGCAAAACCTGAAAACATGGCACTGCTGCAAGAGGATTTTCCCAAATTAAAGGTGGTTAAGCTTGAGCAAAACTATCGCTCGACGTCGCGTATTTTGCACGCTGCCAACTCAGTGATCACCAATAATGAGCATTTATTTGAAAAAAAATTATGGTCAGATAAAGGGCATGGCGAGCTGATTCGCATCATCAATTGTCGTAACGATGATGATGAGGCAGAGCGCGTTGCCAAAGAAATCATCACCCACAAACTTCGCAATGCCAATGAATGGCAAGATTATGCGGTACTGTATCGTAGTAACTTTCAGGCGCGTATGTTGGAAGCCCAGCTACGTCAGCTGCAAATTCCTTATAAGTTATCGGGCGGCACGTCGTTCTTTGCCCGTAGCGAAATCAAAGACATTATGAGTTATTTGCGCTTGATTCTGAATCCTGAAGACGACAGTGCCTTTTTACGCATTATCAATACCCCAAAACGTGGTCTTGGACCTGCCAGCCTTGAAAAGCTCGGACTATTTGCCCAAGAACACCAAGTCTCGCTCTTGATGGCAAGTGGTCATAGTGGACTGACACATGTGTTACCCAAAAAAGCCAGTGGCGAGCTTAAAGAATTTGCTGATTTTATTGAGCGTTACACCCAAGAGCTATACCAGCATCCCGACCCTGTGCCGCTGGTCAAGCAAATGATTGATGAAACTGGCTATATTGATTTGGTACGAAGCGAAGCAAAAACCCCCCAGCAAGAAAAAATTCGTATTGATAATATCGAGACGCTTTACGCCAGTATCCAAAACCTGATTAACCGCGCGGATGATGACGATGATCGCACTATCGATGCAGTTATTCGTAAGCTTGTGTTACTTGATATGCTTGAGCAGCAACAGGAAGAGGAAAATACCAATAAAGTCAATCTGATGACGCTACACGCCGCTAAAGGGCTTGAGTTTGATTATGTCTATATTATGGGACTTGAAGAAGAACTATTACCGCATAAAAACTCTATTATTGCTGAATCCATCGAGGAAGAACGACGTTTGATGTATGTGGGGATTACCCGTGCCCGTAAAGAGCTGACCATGACGCTGGCTGCCCAGCGCCGTGCAGGCGGGCAAATGAAAACCACCACCCCTAGCCGATTTATCGACGAGTTGCCGACAGAACATATCGATGCCCCTGGCATGAAAAAATCAGCGGCAGCGCATCAACCCAAGAAAACCGCAGAGGATTATTTGGCCAATATTCAGGCGTTACTCAAAAGCAAAGCCGTCAAATAATTACTTGATAATAAACTGCTACATAGAAAAAAGGGCGAAAAAGGTAACTTTAAGCCCTTTTTTTATTGCAAAAAAGTTTGTATGACAAAGATTTGACCCAAATATCTAAGTAAATGTAACTAAATATTTCTTAAAAAACTGGTGCTTGACAGGAGATGTAACAAAAAATTTCAAATAAGTAGCTTATTTACCTTTTTGGCAAATTTCATTTCATAACTTAACGTCCGACCTGTTAAACACAGACAGTAATCTAGATTTATTTTGCTATGATGGCTTTAACAAAACAAGCAGGGCAATAACTGGTTGATTAATCAGGGTCAACTAATAACGCTGAGTAGCAACTAGTTATATAGCTAATATTCAAATGAACTTAACTAAAATTTTACATTGCTTGTTGTGATACTTTTCAAAAAACTTCTGAAGGAGAAGACGATGAAAACTTTAAATCAAACCCTTTTAGCTTTAATTGCAGGTACTGTCGTGACTGCAGGTGCAAACGCTGCTCTTTATCAAACCAATACTGTTGGCTACACCGGTCAACCTTATGTAGGTGTCAAAGCGGGTCAATTTAATACTGATGTTGACCGTCTTGATACTGATAACCAAACCGCTTATGGTGTGTATGCAGGTTATAATTTTACCCCTAACTTTGGTGCAGAAGTTGAATATGTAGATTCTTCAGAAGAAGATCTAAAACTTAGCGGTACAAAAGTAGGTGAAATTAGCACTAACACGGCAGGTTTATATGGTACCTATAAATATCAATTCCCAGCATCTAATGTTTATGCCAAAGGTAAATTAGGTTTTGCGCAAACCCAAGTTGATTTTGGTGATGATAAATATGATGAGTCAGGTCTTGCAGGTGGTGTCGGTTTAGGTTACAACCTTTCACCAAATGCGTCTGTAGAAGCTGAATATACGCGTCTGCCTTCAGTTGACGTAACAAATAATGTTTCAGTTGACTCAGACTTAGTCACTGTCGGTGCTCATTATAAATTCTAATTGAATTGCTAATTGAATTAATAGATGAATACTGGATATCAATACAAAAGAGTAGCTTATGGCTGCTCTTTTTTTGGTATCTTTTTTTCTTCAAAAAACTTACTTTGGTAGTTGCTCAGTATTGTGCCATTTAGGTTTATAATAGAGTGGTTTTTATACATCTTTTTATAAATTTAAGATAAGTTGGTGAGCATGAAGCAAGTACAAGTCAAGATTTTAAACCCCAAAATTGGTAATGACGATAAATTTCCCCTACCTCATCGCGCGACAGACGGCTCTGCGGGCATAGATTTGCGCGCTTGTATCGATGAGCCCATCACCATAAAAGCTGGTGAAAGCCAGTTGATTGGTACAGGACTCGCTATCTATATTCAAGACCCTGATTATGTTGGGTTTATCATGCCACGCTCAGGGCTGGGACATAAGCATGGTATCGTCCTCGGTAATCTAACGGGTGTGATTGATGCGGATTACCAAGGCGAATTAATGGTCTCTATCTGGAACCGTAGTCAAACCGATTATGTCTTACAACCTAGCGAGAAAATGGCGCAGTACTTGGTCGTGCCGATTGCGCGTCCGACTTTTGAGATTGTAGCGGAGTTTTCTGATATCAGTGTACGCGGTGAAGGCGGCTTTGGCTCAACGGGAACCCATTGATTATTAGCATTTTTTCAGTTATTTTTAACAATTTATAACAGAGTATTTAATTATTTTGCCAAATTTCAATGCTATGATTTTGGTAGTATAAAATCAGTTAGATGTTTTTTTTATGAATACTCTGTTTATTCATCCTTTTTTTCCGCAAAAATCCCTTTTTAAAGCTTACGATATTCGTGGTGATGTCACCTTATTTACCGATGATTTTGTGTGGTCATTGGCAAGGGCGTTTGCCGAGCTCTTTGTCTATGCTCACCAAACGACAGCAACAACGCCAACGTTAGCGGTGAACAAGCCTACGGTTGTCATCGGGTACGATGCTCGCCACCAAAGCCAAGAAATTGCCAAATGTATCGCCTATGCTTGCCAGCAAGCCGGTCTAGTGGTGCAGTGGTTGGGACTGACAACCACACCGATGATGGCATTTATGGCACAGCAATTTTCCGGTAATGGGCTGATGGTCACCGCCAGTCATTCGCAAAAGCATATCAATGGCATTAAATGGCTCATCAATCATGAGTCGCCGAGCGGTGATGATGTGCAGCAGCTTTATGAGGCTTTAATTGGCTACAAAGCCATGGTACCTGATGACAGGCTTATTGATGCCATCAGGCAAACTACTTATACAACGCCCAAGGATTTTTTTGCAACTTATATCCAGGCTATCGAGCAGGCTTTTACTCACATCAATCAAGCTAAACTCACTCAAACTACCTATTTTCATGCACCTCAGCAAATTGTCATCGACTGTATGCATGGTGCGACCAGTGACTTTGCCCAAACTTTATTTAGCCAGCTTGGCTATCGTTGCATCATGCTAAACGCCTCCCCCGATGGCAATTTTCCCCAAGGCAACCCAGACCCAACGCAATCCAATCGCTTGACGCAGTTAGCTCAAACAGTCAAAGCTACAGGCTCAGATATCGGCTTGGCGTTTGATGGTGATGGCGATCGGGTGATGGTAATTGATGCACAGGGTCAGATGATTAGCCCTGACAATTTGCTTTATCTACTCTCTCGCATTGCCATTGAAGAACTGCCCAGTACGCATACATCAACTGCTAAAAAAGTCATTTTTGATGTCAAATGCTCGCATCATGTGCCCAATCTCATCGCTTCGCATGGCGCTGCCCCGATGATGACCAAAACTGGCAGTAGCTTGATGCGAAAGTCGCTACAAAACAAATCAGACAACGCGATTTTTGCAGGTGAATTATCAGGGCATTTTATTTTTAACGATGGCTATTTTGTGCTACATGACGACGCCATGTATGCGGCTGCCCGCTTACTCAATTGGCTGAGCCATCAGCCTATCAGCCTTAACGATATCCTAGCGAGTTTGCCCATTTGTATTAGTACGGCAGATATGTACTTACCTATCGCCGATAACCATTATGGTCAAACCGTGATTGCTCGTATCACGGCACTGGGGAAAAAGCCGTTTAAACGGTTAAAATCCTCATTTGCGGTCAAAAATGTCAATACGATTGATGGGTTGCGCTTGGATTTTGCGGAGGGATTTGGTATTTTACGCAAGTCAAATACGGGCAGTTTTTTGACCGTGCGTTTTTCTGCCAATGACGTTGCTGAGCTGCGGCATATTCAATCTATTTTTGTTGACTTATGCCGTACGATTGATGACAACCTTGCCGAACAAGTCGCACAAATTCAGCCTGTATAAACACCGCTTGTAAAATCGCATTTTAAAAAACGTCTCTAGCAAAATTATATAAGGATTTGAAATGGCATTAGATCTTGAGCAGGCCATGCATACCGCTGACGTATTGACCGAAGCACTACCCTACATCCAGCGTTTTGAAGATAAAGTGATGGTGGTCAAATACGGCGGCAATGCTATGACTGATCCGATATTAGAGAGTTCTTTTGCCAGAGATATCGTCATGTTAAAGACTGTAGGCATTCATCCTGTGGTGGTCCATGGCGGCGGTCCACAAGTCGATAACTTGCTTAAAGAATTGGGGCGCAGCTCTGACCGCATTGATGGCATGCGAGTGACCGATAAAGCCACCATGGATGTGGTGGAAATGGTACTTGGTGGTAGCGTCAACAAATCTATCGTCAATCTCATCAACAAACACGGTGGTCGTGCTATTGGCTTAACGGGTAAAGATGCCAGTCTCATTCGCGCTAAAAAATTACCGATGACCAAAACGGATGAACAAGGCAACCAACAACAAATTGATTTGGGATTTGTGGGTGATGTGGTCAGCATCAATCGCGATGTGATTGATTTGATGATTGCCTCTAACTTTATTCCTGTCATCGCACCGCTTGGCGTGGATGATGAAGGCAATACTTACAATATCAATGCCGATGTGGTGGCGGGGAAAGTCGCTGAGTTCATGCTCGCGGAAAAACTGATTTTACTCACCAACATCAAAGGGGTGCTTGATAAAGAAGGCAATGTTGCCACTGGACTTACCCCAAGCAAGGTGGATGAGATGATTGCCGATGGCACTATCTCTGGGGGCATGATTCCAAAAATCAGCTATGCACTAGAAGCGGTAAAAAACGGGGTAAAAAGTGCGGTGATTGTCGATGGTCGTGTTCCTCATGCGACTTTGCTAGAGGTCTTTACCGATAAAGGCGTTGGCACCCTCATTAGCCGCCATCCTTGAAGTAGCTTTTGCGTCACTTATGTTTCTGAGTGGTTTTTGGGTTGCTTTTGGGTTAATAAGCCGCTGATTCACGCGGTTTTTTTTCGCTGATGATATGGGTCAAATATAGGATATATTTTAGTATTACAACACAAATGTAATTGGTATTTTTTCTAATTTTGACTATCATGACTATTTTATTTTGCAAATTTATATAATGTTGCAAGCGGCTGTAGCAGATAATAGCAATTATTTGGAATTCATATTCACGTACCACTTACCAAGGACTATTGGGATGTCACAAAAATACTTTATGGCTTATTGTAGTGAGATAACGCTGACTGCGGCGTTGAATCAACATACGTTTACCCAAATTCTGAACCAATGTATTAAAAATAATGCCAGCTCTGGTATCACTGGTTTTTTGCTGTACGATGCCGGTAAGTTTTTTCAGTATTATGAAGGCGATGAGTTAGCGTGTGCAAACTTACTTCATGCTTTAAAACAAGATGATCGCCACACCCATATCAAACTCATTGGTCAAGGCTATATTTCAAACGCCGTATTTAACAACTGGTTTATGGGCTGTTTTGATTTATCCAAGCATTCCTATCTCTTTAAACACCATGCTTTTATAGAATCATTTGATGTCTATAGTTGGGGAATGCAAGAAGTCGTTAAGCTGATTGATATCATGTCAGAGCAAAGAATCACTTACATCACGCCGCAAAAACCTATCAAATCACTGTTTAGTAAACGCTTTATGCGTATTCGAAATTTCACCCTGCCGTTTCAAGGTTAGTGGCTAATTTCAAATCTACTAAATCGGAAAGTTAAAACGATATTATTGCCACGCGTAAAAATAAAAAACCTATTGATAACAATAGGTTGATTAAAATAAGCATGGCAAACCGATAAGCCGGGTTCTGTCTAGGACGAACATTCATCTAGGCGTATCGTTACCAATACGCTCAAGCAACCTACCCGTGTCCAACGCGGGCAACGCCATACGGACACCTATTTGGTCTTGCTACGAGTGGAGTTTACCTTGCCATGAACTGTTACCAGTCATGCGGTGGGCTCTTACCCCACCCTTTCACCCTTACCTTATTGCTAAGGCGGTCTACTCTCTGCTGCACTTGTCGTAGGCTTACGCCCCCCAGCCGTTAGCTGGCACTCTGCCCTGTGTAGCCCGGACTTTCCTCCCCTTACCCACTGTAAACAGGGGCAAGCAGCGTTCGTCTGGTCTGCCAAGGCAAGCATTATAGCAGGCTTTATCTATTTAGTCACGGTCAGCAGGCAACGCATACGTACCGACTGCATGCGCCACAGGTCTGTCATCACCTTCTGAATAAATCAATACATCGCCTACCGCAAGCGTGCGCCCGACTTTGATAAGCTGGCATTTGGCGATAAGGTTGGCTTGTGCAGAGGGTTTTCGCAGAAAAGACACATTAAGATTGGTAGTCACTGCCAATGGTACGATACCGATTTCGCCCAAAATAGCCACATATAGCGCAACATCAGCCACTTTCATCATCACAGGCCCTGATACCGTACCACCCGGTCGTAATTCATCGTCACCAATAAGATGTGACACAATTGCTTGCCCGTTACCCACCGATTCGATGTGGCAGTTGGCTTGGGGGAAAGATTGCTTCAGAAAAGCACTCAGTTCTGCTTTATTGGCGGGCATAGACATTCCTTATCTATAATAGCTTTGTTAAAATTCGACGTTGTTAAAAATAGCGGTTATGAAAATTTATTGACTAGTATTCTTAGTTTGGGTGATGCGCTCAAATTTGAGCATTAACTGCGCTGGCGTCTCCAGGTAATTCGGATCTTTGGGGATACAATCAGGTACAGGACAAAACAGCGAACACTGCGGCTCATCAAAATGACCGACACACTCAGTACACAGCGCAGGGTCAATTTCATAAATCAACTCACCCACATAAATCGCATCGTTGGGGCAAAGGGGCTCGCAGACATCGCAGTTGATACATTCATCAGTGATTATTAATGCCATAGCTTTTAAAACGTTTACCAAGAAACGTTTATTTTACCACGACTTACCAACCCTGTTGTTTTTTTCGTTCAAATGCCTCTTCGACACACGGCGGTACAAATTTACTCACATCACCGTCTAATTTGCCAATTTCGCGCACCAGCGTTGAGGAGATAAAAGAATATTGCTGCGATGGGGTCAAAAACACCGCTTCAAAGTTTGGGTCTAGTTCACGATTGAGATTGGCAAGCTGAAATTCATACTCAAAATCTGACATCGCCCGCAATCCACGCAGTACACCTGTGGCTTGTTGATTTTTTGCCAAATCCACCAGCAACCCATCAAAGCCAATCACCGATATATTGCTCAAATCTTTATCATGACAGGCTTTTTCTACCAGTCCAATCCGTTCCTCTAAAGTAAATAACGGTTTTTTATGATGACCAATCGCCACCGCGACAATTACCTCATCAAAAAGGCGGCAAGCGCGCTTAATCAAATCAAGGTGCCCTTTGGTAATCGGGTCAAATGTACCCGGATAGATAATTTTAGTATAAGGGTTTGCAATTGGCTGGCTGGCTGCTGACATGGCTGTCTCTTTATGATAAATAATGCGCTATTTGGTGCTAACAATATGATTAAAACAAAGATTGCTAGTTTGTTGCTAATCCTAGCAAAATTTGCCCCCAATTAACAATCAAATCTCACTATCAATTTGTGTTTAGCGTGTTATCATGACAGCTTTGCAGCCTTTTACCCAAAGCTTAATTAAAACTTAGGGTAAAGCCTAGCAATAAAAAACTTAGTAATCCAAAGCCCAATAATCAAAAACTTAAACTTAGTAATCAAAACCCAAGAATTGATTTATCGGGATTTATCGCCATATTAAACGGCTTATCATACTGATTTATGGCAACACGATTCTTGTAATAAGATTATGGCAACAAAATTATTAACACACGCTGTGCAGCATTGGGTATGTCCGCGATGTTGCAGCAAGGAAACCTAAATGACTAAAAAACCAAAAATGCCTAGCCTGATTGCTAGCAACAAAAAAGCGCGTCACGAGTATTTTATTGAAGAAAGCTTTGAAGCGGGGCTTGAGCTGCTCGGCTGGGAAGTCAAATCCATCCGTGCGGGTAAAATGCGTATCACCGAAAGCTATGTGATTTTTAGAGATGGTGAAGCCTTTTTGTTTGGCGCGCACATTCAGCCGCTGCTATCGGCATCGACTCACATTGTCGCTGACCCCCTTCGCACCCGTAAGCTACTGCTGCACCGCCGCGAGATTGATAAGCTCTTTGGCATGGTCAACCAAAAAGGTCATACCTGTGTGGCGCTTAAAGTGTACTGGAGTCATGGCCGCGTCAAATGCGAAATTGCCCTTGCTAAGGGTAAAAAACTACACGATAAACGCGCCACCTTAAAAGAGCGTGATTATCAACGCGAAAAACAACGCGGACTGAAAAATCTTGTATGACGAACCAAGACCGCAATTTTGATGACATCAGCGCGCATTTTGAGAAAAAAATATACGGCGGCTTAAAAGGTGAAATTCGCCTTGCCGTGCTGCGCCATGATATCTTTGGCTGGGTAAAGTCATGGCAACAGACACAAACCCGACCGCTTCGCGTATTGGATGTTGGTGCAGGCTTGGCGCAAATCAGTATCGAACTTGCCAAAGACGGGCATGACGTCACCATCAATGACATCTCTGCCAATATGCTTGAGATTGCCAAACAAAACGCAGGCGAGGCGGCACAAAATATCACCTGGCATACCTGCCCTTATCAGCAATTGGATGATAAATTAACCGGCAAATATGATTTAATCCTGTGTCATGCGGTGCTTGAGTGGTTGGCTGAGCCAAAACTGATTATGGATTTTTTTGATCGGTGGCTTGTCGATGATGGCGCTGAAAAAGGGGTGCTATCGCTGTGTTTTTATAACCCTGCCAGCTTTGTGTACCGTAACTTGGTGATGGGCAATTTTAATCTACTAAATAACAAAGATTTTAAAGCCGATAATGGCAGTTTGACGCCCAATCACCCGGTGGCAAAAGATGAGGTGATTGCTTGGATTGGTGACCATCATTACCAAATCTTGCATACGTCAGGGTTACGGGTGTTTCATGATTATTCACCGCTCAAGCGTGGTGGACATACCAATCCACAAGCGGTAATTGATATGGAAGTCGCCTATAGCGGACAAGACCCTTATAAATGGCTAGGGCGTTATTTGCATTTTTTGGTGAGCAAAGCTAATTAGTAATAACCCGCTTGCTGCATTGAATCGACTGCCAGCGCTTGTCTTTCGCCATAAAACCTCACAGGTATCGGGCTGACTTCAATATCCCCCCAAGATTTGAGTAATACCGAGGCTTCGGCATTGGGGTCAATCGGAAAGGTGTTACTTAAACTGGCATACAGCGATTGCTGATCTTTGGCAGCCAGCCATTCAATCAGCCCTAAAGCTAGCTCGGTATGCTTGGCAGCATGCGCAATGGCAACCCCTGTGATGTTGGTACTGACGCCGCCGTAGCCCTTATTGATCCATTTGATTTTAATCGGGGTATCGGGATGCGCTTGCAGATAGCGTCCGTAGTGGTTGCTGTTGACCAGACCGATTTGGCATTTACCGCTTTCTATGGCCTTTAGCACTTCACTGTCATCCAGCAGCACAGGGACACTTAGATTGGCAAGCCAACCTTGCATCACTTCTTGGGTGCGTTTATCGCCTAGATTATTGATGAGATTGACCACCAGTGACTGATTAGGGATATATTTGCCTTGGCTTAGGCACAGTTTTTGTGACCATTTTAGTTTAGACAAGTCGGCATAGCTTGAGATATCATTGGTATGGAGTACACGACTATCATACACTGCGGTACGCGCGTAGCTAGATAACGCAATCCAATTGCCATCAGGATCACGGTAACGCTCTGGGACATGCGCCACTGCTTTTTCGGCATTAAAGGGTTGTAACAACCCTTCTTCGACTGCGGTACTAAAAACACCCGCATCTTCAGTCAAAATCACATCCGCAGGGCTATTGGCACCCTCTGCTTTTAACCGTGCCAAAATTGACATTGGTTCATCTTGCACGATATGAATCGGCACATTGATTTGCCTAGCATAGCTAGTTAATAACGGCTCAAGCGCCGCTTTGTCAATGGAGGTGTAAATCGTGAGTTGATTGGGCACTGCTGCAGTGGTACTCGCAATACTTGCATTTGGCGTCGCACTGGTATTACTAGCATTATTGCCATTAGTGGTCGAAGCCGATTGTGACGTTGTGGATGGCGGCGCCGATGACGGGCTACAGGCACTTAACGCACCCGATATACTCACCAAGGCAATTAACAAAGCGCTGATGGCTGATGATTGCGCATTGACATTGGTACGCACCTTATGACCCATCATACAATCCATCACATCACTTGCTTTCAACACAGCTTAACCTTCTTCAACAGCTTTGCCTGACCATCGCTCAATGGATGATGGCTAAATACATCATCGCTCAATAGAGCGCCTAAAAAACTTTGGATGATTATAGCATTTTGCCCCAAGATAATTCTTAAAAAAACTTTGAATTGACGGGTTTTTAACCCTAGTTTGTCTCAACAATTTTTTGTATGCAAAAAATGCCCTTGTTGCAAAAAGTGATGGATTTGCATCGCTACTTCATCATTTATCAGTAATCCCGTATGAGACGCATTGACGGTGATATGGTCTTTGGCAGCAGCAAGCTGGGTTTCATGCACAAATACCGTGCCGTCATTGGGCTGCAGATGCGGCTCAAGCTTGGTAAGCTCACGGTTACGGGGTAATACCACTTTGCCAAGCCCCACCGAACGAACCCCCGCAATACTACCTAGCTGTACTTCATCGTTGAGTGCAGGCGCATTGCCATCAAGCCCCTGCAGATACGAGCGACCGACGAATTTTGGCAGGATTTTGACGATGTTATTGGCACTGATGCTGCCATTATGCGGCGTCCCAAGTGTCACACAGCGAGTAATCTGCCACTGTGGATAGCGCTGCAAAAAGTCTCGAATGACCAACCCACCCAGACTATGACCGACCAAATAAATAGGCACACCCGCTTTTTCATGTTTGGTCAGCCAGCGGTGCAAACGGCGGCTATGGTTGGCAAGATTATGCGCGACGCTAAAATACCCAAACCTATGACACTCGTAGCCGAGTTTGGTGAGTTTTTTGGCAAGCGGTCGCATCGCCCAGGCATGCATGTGTAAACCATGAATGAGGATGACAAGCGGTTTGGGTTGGCGTTTTATCATAAAGCCTTTTGTATCTATAATTTTTATCTATGATGCTAAAAATTTGGCGAAAATACCTCTCGCTTAGCTTATCATTTTCTGGATTACCCCGACGGATTTGCAAAACATTGTTACCATTTCACACTATAATTGCGATTTGTGAATTGATGATAATGATTTTATACAGGCTTTTTTCTTTTGAAATTTTGGCTTAAATTGGCTTACACTTAAATTGGTTTACATAAGGCGCGCTATGGCATTTGAATCCCCAATCCAACAAGCTTTACAACACTACCCTATCACGTTGGCGTTGGTGGTAATTTGTGTTGGAGTGTTTGCCTTACAGCTATTGTTTGGCGTCAATCCGACCAACCCCACTAACCAATCGTTGATTGCTTGGGGTGCCAATTTTTTACCCTTTTCACTGGGTGAAGCGCCGTGGCGATTGGTGACCAGCCTGTTTTTGCATATTGGTTTTATGCATTTGCTGTTTAATATGTTTGCTTTATATTATTTTGGACAAGTGGCTGAGCGGATGTTTGGCGCTGTCAATTTTTTAGCGTTATTTTTGTTATCAGGGGTTGGCGGCAATTTGCTCAATAACTTTTTGGGCTTGCATAGCGTGATGGCAGGTGAGCCGCCGATTATTAGTGCCGGTGCGTCAGGTGGTATCATGGGTATTGGGATGGCGCTATTGGTGACAGCGCTAACCAAAACATCATTCAATAATTTTGCGTTAAATTTTCGCTCGTTACTGATAGTCATGGCGATTAATTTAGGCTATGGTTTTTTGGTGGGCGGTATCGATAATGCCAGTCATGTGGGCGGTGCAATGATAGGTGGCTTGCTGGGTATGGTGTATGTCATGCAGTATCGCGTTATCCGCCAGCAGCAGCTATTCGCCCATAAAGCTAGTAGCACACCTTGGCCACCCAATCATCTTGGCGATGGACCAATCTCTGGCAGCACTGCCCCATTCATCCCGCCTTCTTTAGTGGTGTTAAAGGGTAAAATCATCACCGCAAGCTATGTAGTGTTGATAGCGGGATTTATGGCGATGTATGGCTGGCTACATACCAGTTTTATGCAATTACTCAATCATGCATTGCCAAGTATTATCCACTAACTGTTAATAATTTTTTAACGGGATAAAAATTTTAGGGGTTAATCTTGTAAAACGGTTATTCCTGCGCCCTTTTGCCAATCTTGTTTGCCAATCTAGCAAGTGACAATGCTATAATAGCGCCACTATTTAGCCAGTGAAAAGGACTAGCCAATGACCGTCATCAAGAAAGACGACTTTATAAATTCTATCGCCAACGCCTTTCAATACATCAGTTATTATCACCCAAAAGACTTCGTTGATGCTGTATATGGAGCATGGCAAAAAGAAACCAACCAATCTGCCAAAAACGCCATGGGGCAAATCCTCACCAATAGCCGTATGTCAGCGATGGGTCATCGTCCGATTTGCCAAGATACTGGTAGTGCGGTAGTGTTCCTTGATATCGGTATGAACGTGCAATGGGACTTGCAAGGCTCAGCGATGAGCGTTGAAGACATGGTTAATGAAGGGGTGCGCCGTGCTTACAACAATCCAGACAACCCACTAAGGGCATCCATCCTAGTAGACCCAATTGGCAAACGTCAAAACACCAAAGACAACACGCCAGCAGTGGTTCACATGAGCGTGGTACCGGGTGACAAAGTTGATGTGATTTGTGCCGCGAAAGGTGGCGGTTCAGAAAACAAAGCAAAATTTGCGATGCTAAACCCCTCAGATTCGATTGAAGAATGGGTGTTAAAAACCGTCCCACAAATGGGGGCAGGTTGGTGTCCACCTGGTATCTTAGGTATCGGTGTCGGCGGCACGCCAGAAAAAGCCATGATGCTTGCCAAGCGCTCACTTATGGAACACATCGATATCCATGATTTACAAGCCAAAGCCCAAAGCGGTGCCGAGCTTGATAGCGTTGAGCGCTTACGTCTCAATATGTACGACAAAGTGAACGAGCTTGGCGTTGGCGCCCAAGGTCTTGGCGGCTTGACTACGGTACTCGATGTGAAAGTACTAGATTTTCCTACCCATGCCGCAAGCAAAGCCGTTGCCATGATTCCAAACTGTGCGGCGACTCGTCATATTCACTTTACCCTAGACGGTCAAGGTGAAGCAGCCTTGCCTGTCCCTTCACTATCAGATTGGCCAGAAGTGTCCTTTGGCTCCGATGATGTGATTAAAGTCAATGTTAACGACTTAACCAAACAAACCTTAGGTCAGTTTAACATCGGTGATACCTTACTACTTAGCGGTAAAATCTTAACGGGTCGTGATGCCGCGCACAAACGCATGGTCGATATGCTTGCCAAAGGCGAAGCGCTACCCGTGGATTTACAAAATCGCTTTATTTATTATGTCGGTCCTGTCGATGCCGTGGGCGATGAAGTGGTCGGTCCAGCAGGTCCCACCACCTCAACGCGTATGGATAAATTCACCGACACAATCTTGGATCAAGGCTTGATTGGGATGATTGGTAAATCCGAGCGTAGTCCTGCGACCTGTGAAGTCATTGCCAAACATGGCGCAATTTATCTCATTGCAGTGGGTGGTGCCGCTTATCTAGTATCAAAAGCTATCAAAGGCGCTAAAGTACTTGCCTTCCCAGAGCTAGGTATGGAAGCGATTTATGAGTTTGAAGTAGAAGATATGCCGGTGACGGTCGCTGTTGACAACCAAGGTAACAGTATCCACCGCTTTGATAAAGTCGCAGAACGCGCCCAGCAAGTGATTGCCGAGCCTGTACGTTTTGTGCCTTAGTCAATTTTTTCAAGATTTTTAATATGAACAAAAGCCTTAAGCATTTCCTTAAGGCTTTTTTTAGGTTAAAAAAATACCCAGATAATGTAGTATCTGGGCAGGAGGAAAAGTGGAGAAGTTTATAGTTATTGTTATAGCTAGTTGTTATTATTCATAATATTTCTTTTTTTAATTGTTTAGCTGGGCTACAAATACGCCTATACACCCATCAAACCGCACGATAAGAGCTTTGGGTAGCATTTGGCATGACAATCCATAACACGATGTATATCAAAATACCTGGCACTGCCACACTCGCGGTTGAGATAATCACAAACAACAAACGCACCAATGTTACATTCCAGCCTAAATACTCTGCAATACCCCCCATCACACCTGCAATCATACGATGATTCTGAGAGCGATGAAGTTTTACCAGTTTATTTGTCATTCAATTTTTCACCTGTTAAAAATAAAGAAAACCACTTACGACTTAGTTAAAACCTAACATTTTTAAAATTTAATGCCTTTAAAACTTAATGCCGTTAGAAAACTTAGTGCCATCAGCTAAAATTATTGGTTAAAGATACTACGTTTTGGTTATGATTTATTATAAGCAAATGCAGAGTATAGTTGGGTGACAAAACGTAGAATGATGTTTCTTTTAGTAACTTTTTCTACAGCATTATTATCATGAGCGATTATGAGGAGCGCTGTTATCGTGGCTATGCTGTTATCGCGGCTATATAGCGTGTGTGGTAGCGTTTGTGCACCTATTCTTACAAATTGTGATACTAGCGTTACAAACGATTGTAACTTCATAGCGGCTAATCGATTATCATAGCGTTACTTTATATCCTTATTCTTTATATCCTTATTAGGGATATCTATCCAAGTAATCAAAAAATCAAGTCAATAAAAAATAGTTAAAAAAACCATGATGAAGTGATGAGGAAAGCATGATGCAAGATGTGGGTATCATTATTGGACATTTTGAGCCGCTGCATTTGGGGCATGTAAGAACGATTTTGCATGCATCTGGGCAAGTCAAAGATTTATATATTTTTATTACCGCTCACCCTGCGCCAAATCCGAATTTTTCCATTGATTTGAAAGATAAAGCGCGCTGGATGACCATGGCATTTGCTGATTTGCCATTTGTGCATATAGAGATTTTACCTGATTTGGTAACCCCCTCGTATGAAGACAATTATCAAGATTTGAGCGTTGATGAGGTCAATGCGGTATTAGCGGATTTGCAACAACGTTACTTTAAGTTGACCACATCTAGCGATAAGGCAGAGGTAGTAACCCCGGTTGTGTTTATGGATGAAACCCATCCGTTTGTCGATTATGGTTTACATTTACCCGTGGTGACCACGCCACGCCAGCGCGGTTTTGATAGCCGCAAGATTCACAATAACCCCGCGCTGTATTGGTCAGCCATTCACCCGCAAGCGCGAGGTGACTACACCAAAACTGTGGCATTGGTGGGTGGTGAAAGCTCAGGTAAAACCACACTACTGCATAAATTAGCCAACTATTATGGTGCAAGCTATGGGTTAGAGATGGGACGGCTGTTTGTGCAAACCGATTTGGGCGGTACTGAGCTTGGTATGCAATACGATGACTATCCGCTCATGGCAACTGACCATGAACAAGCGATACGCGCCGCCAAACGCTTTGCCCCTGCCCCGATCACCTTGGTGGATACAGATTTTGTGACCACGCAAGCATTCTGTGAAGAATACGAAGGGCGTACCCACCCGTTTTTGACCGCCTGTATCGATGAGTTTCGCTTAGATTACACCCTGATGCTTGCCAATAACACCCCTTGGGTCGCCGATGGGATGCGCTCTCTAGGCAGCGAGTCCCAGCGTGAGCGTTTTGAAAACCGTTTAAAACAAATCTTTGCCCGTCATCATATTGCGCCGCTGTTTATTGATAGTCCAGACTATCATCAGCGCTTCTTGGATGCGATTGCGCTCATTGATACACACGTTTTTCACCACTATCAAGATATCGAGGCATAAAATAATTTTCTAGACATGCTTAGTAGACACGCTTGGTAAATATGCTGAAAATTTTTGGTTTTATTTTTTGAAACTTAATTAAAAAATGTTGTTATGGTTGTAATGACTGTTGGAGGCGAAATGCGAATTGCGATTTTGGATAAAATTACCGGTGAATGGGCACAAGAATGGACGGTGGTATGGTTCTTTTTTGGGGTGGTGGCATTGGCTACGGTCTTTTGGTTGACCACAGAACATCGAGCGTTAGACTGGTTTTATTTGGGGGTGTCTTTTATCGGGCTATTGTGTGTGGTATCGCTAAGTTTTCGCCGCAATGTCGCGGGTAATGGCTTTGGTATGTTGGCAACGGCAGGTGAAACCATTGTACAGGGAACCGCGGGTGCGGTGGGTTTGATGCTCGCGCCGCTGTTTAACTTTTTTACCCATTTATATGGCATTTTTTATTGGTCAAAAAATACCGATGGCGATGGCAATATGATTCCCAAATCAGCCAATAAAATTGTTTGGTTGGTAACCATTGCCTTTATCGCGATTGGCTTGGCATTATTTCCAACTGTCAATAATTGGCTAGCGTCGATGGGTTATGGCGTGGTCGCCGACGATGGCAGTAAATTTTTGGGCGTGATTGATTTTTTTTGGATTAATGTGTTGGCATTTGTGCTTTCCATCACAGCGCAAGCCACGATGATTTTACGCTATTCATTCAACTGGTGGTTATGGATTGCGGTGAATTTTGTCTGGCTGATTGTCAACTTGATGTCGCAAAATTATATTTTTGCC
Source organism: Moraxella sp. CTOTU47618 (assembly GCF_032017425.1). NCBI lineage: Bacteria > Pseudomonadati > Pseudomonadota > Gammaproteobacteria > Moraxellales > Moraxellaceae > Moraxella > Moraxella sp. CTOTU47618. Next base: position 126,215 of record NZ_DALZPW010000007.1, read on the forward strand.
ATTCAAACCATGGTGTACCAAATTAATGCGTTTGTGGGGCTGTATGAGTGGTATCGCAGTGAGCAAAAAGCCAAAGGCTTGGCCTAGTAGCCACTGATATCAAAAGCCCTGATATCAAAAGCCACTGATATCAAAACCTATCAGTGTAAATTCGCTGATTTGACAAACGACTAGGGTGTGATACGATTCAGTGGTAACTGATGGGAGTCACACCCATTTTTTATCAGCAATTTTTTTCATTGTTTTTATTATCTTTAAGGAAGAAGATTATGGCAACCGTGACCCTGCTTCATTCAAAGAAATCCCTACAAAGCTGGCTGGCTGACTACGCTGTGAGCCACCAACACCCTATCAATAAAAAAATTCATTGGCTGTGCGTACCCACGATTTTTGCCAGTATCTTGGGCATGGGAATGTCATGGCAGGCGGCGTTTACGTTGGTATTGATTGCTTTGGTAATGCTGTTTTATCTACGCTTGTCTACGCAATTATTTATTGCTATGGGCATGTTTGTGCTGTTTTGCTTGGCAGCGATTGCTATCTTGCCATTTGGGTTTAAGTTTTGGTTTGGCGTATTTGTGGTCGCGTGGATTGGGCAATTTGTCGGTCACAAAATTGAAGGTAAAAAACCGTCATTTTTTGAAGACTTACAATTTTTGTTGATTGGGCCTGCCTGGGTCGCAAATTCGTTGAGTGAAAAATTGGCAAAACCTAAATCGTCATAAAAAACTTCATATTCACTAAGAAAACCCAACATATTACAGCGGCTATTTCCTGGATAATTGCAATGGCTTTGACTATCGCTAGGTTTTTTGGCGATGTATGGTCGACCTACTCATTTTGAGTGCCATATCACTTGTTACCTTGTTGTTATTATGATTAAAAAAGCATCCAACCGCTGGCAACGTATTGAAGTGCCGCAGACCTTCCCGACTATTCACGCGGCTTTGGCTTATTGTAAAAGCCAATTAAATAATTTGGGTGATAAAGGCTTTATCCAAATCAAAATTGCCGATGGCGAGTATTATTTAAGCCAAGTTGAAATTGATTTTTTTAGTGATCGGGTAGAGATTGTTGGCAATTTGGACAATCCTGATAAGGTACAGCTACATTTTGATGATGCCCATAACCGCTGTGGCTTTTTGATGCAGCGGGGCAACGGTATTTTTAAAATCGATGGCATGACTATCAATGGCACTAAGGCGTTTTTGGGCTATGGACAGTGGCAAGATGAAGGCTATGGTGCCGGTATCATGTGCAATTACAATAGCCAAGTGCTCGTGGGGTCAAAGGTCCGTATCAATAAGTTTTATTATGGGGTTGCTGCCCGCTTTGGCTCAAGTATCCGCTGTGAGCCTGGGGTGATTGTACAGTTTGCGGGGGACGTCGGGTTTTTTGCGTATGGGGGCTCGATAGATGCCCAGCAATGCGAGGCGTATCACTGTGCGCATTTGGATGAAGAGTTGGGTTTTGGATTTTGCGCGGAATCTAGCGGCTTTGTCAATGCCGACAACAGCGTGTCTGCCCACAACCATATCGCAGGGTTTTATGCACTCACCAATGGCTCGATGTGGTGTCATGATACCAGTGCCAGCGAAAACAAACATGGCTTTTTGGCGCTGCACAATGGTATGCTAAGCTGCAACAGCATCAACCGACGTACCAATGCCTTTCGCAATTATGGCTATGGCTATTTTGCCGACAATGGCGGGCGTATTTTGGCCAATCGCAGTCTTGGCAATGAAAACGTGATCGGTGGCTATTTTGCCCGTCATCACGCCAGTATCGATATCACCCACGCCAATGCCAACCACAATCAAGGCCACGGCTATACCGCAATCAATGCCACCTTGCTCGGTAACGGTGCTGAAGCGCGATTTAATCAAGGTAACGGCTTTGTTATAGGGCAGTCAGGCTTTTTGGATGGCAGTTTTTTGATGGCCTATGGCAATGCAGGCTATGGCTATCATTTAGATCATTGCCAAGCCTTTATGCCCAATGCCCGTGGCTGGAAAAACGCGCTGGGTCGTATGTACAAAGTCCATAGTTACGTCGCTATCAAATAAATTTTTCGTGCTTTGCCGCGGTTTTTTGCTTACTGTTGTTTCGCCTTTTAATCTTTTAGCCTATCAATCCATCATTAGTAAAAGCCAATTTTTTATCAAATTACAACCTATTTCATTTAGATTCATCAGCCTCTCACCCGTTTTTCCTGCTCTGGCTTATTCTCAAAAATTGTCAACATCGATTGATTGATTGGTTAAAAGTGGTTTAGCCAATATTAACCATTGTGATTAAGCCCTATAATCGATTTTTCTCACATTCTTACCTAAAATTACAATAAGTAATGAATAAGTAATATCATTTGATAGAGATTCGTTTTAAGGTATTGAAGTTAAAATCACAACCAACTAATTGATTTTATTGAAAATACAAAAATTTTTAGTTTAAGTCTATCACTGCCATATTAGGAACATAATAACAATGAAGCGGCTAATCTTTGACCTAGATGACACCCTATGCACCACCCAAAACGGCGACTATGCCAATGCCCAACCCATCACCGAAGTTATCGAGAAACTTAGAGACTATCACCGACAAGGGTTTACCATTGTCATCAATACCAGTCGCAATATGCGCACCTATCAAGGCAATATTGGCGCTATTAATAAAAACACCTTGCCAATTATCATCGATTGGCTGAGACGACATGATATCCCGTATGATGAATTATACGTAGGTAAACCTTGGTGCGGCTTTGAAGGGTTTTACGTGGATGACAAAGCTATTCGACCCGACGAATTGGTCAAGCTAAGCTATGCAGAGATTTGCCAGTTACTTGATTTAACACCTTAATAAAAAAATAAAAACAATAACGACAGTTAAGGTAATTTAACGCCATGATACTCATTAACGCCTCTTCTTATGTCAATGCCGAATTTGAAGCAGAAATTGGGCGCATTCCGCCTTGCATGCTGCCCATTGGCAATAAAAAACTGTTACAGCTGCAAGTCGATGTGGTGCGCCAACACTTTCCCCATGAAAAAATTCTATTGTCACTACCCGAAGCTTATACTTTGACCATCAATGAAAAAGCGGTGATTGAGTCACTTCCCATTGAAGTGGTGACAATCCCTGAAAATTTGGCATTGTCCGAGACGATTTTATATGTGCTTAATCTAGCCATTGATAAATCATACCAGTATATTCGTATCATCCAAGGGGATGTATTTTTACCACACTTAGTTGATTACTCAGATTGTATTGGTGTGTCAGATAAAACGCGCCAATACGACTGGCAACAAACCAAAAAAATGAAAGAAAACCCCACCGATTGGATTGGGTATTTTGCCTTTTCCTCACGATTGGAGTTAATTAAAGCGCTGGCGATTAGTAAGAAAAATTTTGTACGGGCGATTTATTTGTACCAACAAGCTATCGCAATGAAATCGGTCAACATTGAGTCGTATTATGACTGCAGTAATTTTGTCCATTATATTCATGCCCGCGCCAATATGACCACCGAACGCGCCTTTAATTCACTGCAGATTCGGGAAGGCATTGTCACCAAAAGCAGTGATGACAACAACAAAATTGAAGCGGAAATTTATTGGTACACCCATATTCCTGCGCCACTCAGACGTTTTACCCCGCAATTGATTGATTATCAGCAAGTGGACGGACAGTTTAGTTATAGCTTAGAGTTCTTGCCATTATTACCGCTCAATGAGTTGTATGTGCATGGGTTAAATACCACTGAGTTTTGGCAACATATTTTTCAGCTATTAAAAGAATTTTTTAGTATGGCTAATCAGTCCGACGTGCATCGCCATATCGAAACCGGGTTTGCCAAATCATATGCCGAAGATTTGTACCATAAAAAAACCTTAAAGCGCTTGTACGCGTATGCCGATGATGCCGATATCGATTTGAACCAACCTGTGATATATGATGAAACGATGCTTGGCAGTACGCTAGAGATTGCGCAGGACTGTATCGACAAAGCCTTGGCACTGCCAAACACCGTGAGTGTCATGCATGGCGATTTATGTTTTAGCAACATTATGTATGACATGCGCGGTCGCCGGGTAAAAGTTTTTGACCCACGGGGCACGGATTCTAACGGCAACTTTAGTATTTTTGGTAATGCAAGCTATGATTTAGCCAAGCTCACCCATTCTGTGATTGGTATGTATGATTTTATCATCGCAGGGCGTTATGAAATTATTGATAGCCCTAGTGGTAGCAATATACGATTCGATATTGATAAGCGTTTGGAGCAAATCCAGCAAGAATTTTTTGCAGGCACCTGGGTCAATGGCATGACCACAGAATCTATCATGCCAGCGGTGGTGTTATTGTTCTTATCCATGCTACCCTTGCACGCAGATAGACCCGATCGCCAGCGCGCCATGCTGCTCAATGCATATCGTTTATATAAAATGTATGTGATGGAGGCAGTGACATGTTCGTAATTCCGATGGCAGGGCTAAGCAGTCGTTTTTTTAAGGCGGGCTTTGAGGTACCTAAGTATCAATTGTCGATTGCCGATACCATTGTGTTTGATTTGGCAATCAAGTCGTTTGAGCGCTATTTTAGCACCGATTTATTTTTGCTTATCGTGCGCGATGTATATGATACCCCGCGATTTGTTGCTGAGCGATTAACGCGCTTGGGTGTGCGCAATTTTATGATTCATACCCTTGATGGCGAGACAGCAGGACAAGCTGAAACAGTAGCCCTCGGACTCGGAATGGGACTCAGCAATCCTAGCATTGATGACGATGAGCCGATTTATATTTTTAACATTGATACCTTTCGCTATGGGTTTGAAAAACCTGACTGGGTAGAGTCTGTTGATGGCTATTTAGAAGTATTTGAAGGCGAAGGCGACCATTGGTCATTTATCGCTGTCGGTGACGATGACAGGGTGATTAAAACCACCGAAAAACAGCGCATCTCCAATCTTTGCAGTGATGGCCTATATTATTTTAAATCCAAGCAGCAGTATCTGTCGTTGTTTCAACAAGCGATTACCCAACAGTTGACGGTTAACAACGAATATTATATTGCCCCGATGTATAATTTATTAATCGCACAAGGCGGCAGGGTTGGTTATGTCAAAATCACGGAGGACGACATTGATTTTTGTGGTACGCCGGATGAATACCAAGCGCTTAAAGCCCACGGTTTAAAGGCTGATGTTTAAGGGCTCATGGTTAAAGGTTGATGTTTAAAAATTGGCGTTTAATTGTTTAGTTGAAAAAAAGCTTACCATCTGTTGGGTAAGCTTTTTTATTTAGCGGATTTAGGGATAAAGACGGGAGAAAATCTGCTGTTGATCGACTGGGCTGTTTTGATAAAACTCTGCTGCGGCAATACTTTTCATCACCGCTCGTTCATCCGCATGCGCCAAGCGGGTTTCGTCAACTTGGTTGGGATACCAATATTGATAAAACAGCTGATACCAGTCATCATGGCTGATGCAGTTCATCGCCATAAAAGCATCGGTCAATGTCCACGCGTATTTGGGTAACCGTAGTCCGTAGTCTGTCATATCAAGCACAATTACGTCACTCGCCAAAAATGCCTTGTGTGCATCTAAAATCTGCTCGTTGAGCTCATTGTAGTAGCTTGGCGTGGCGGCGTAACCGATTTGATTGGCATAATGACTGGCAATATGCTGCTCGACAGCCAACCGCGTGCGAAAAGTATTGTCCGCAAATTTGGCATCGACATCTTGTGCATGCGACTCAAAATAAGTGGCATTGTCACGACTCATCAGGGGTGCTGACCAAAACGCCTGCAGTCGCTCGGTCTTGCCAAACTGCGCCCAATCGCTGATATGAAACGCCATATGCTCAAACATGCTAGGGTCGATGGTAAAAAACGACGGCACTACAATCGGCGAATAGTCGGTTCCTTCACTTTCTGAGGATAAATGGCGCTGGGAATGTAGCGTTACTTGCTGGGTATAATAGCGATAAAATTGTAGCAGATTGTCATTGAGTAAGTAGCTGTCGGTGCGTAGTTTGAGCGCGTATTCGGTGCTGACTTGGTTTAGACCTGCTTGCGTTGAGATGATTTGTCGATTGACGTTGTTAGGGGCGTCGTAGCCAAATTTGATATTGGGCAGACCCCCAGGATCTGGGTTTAAAATCAGCTGATCGATACCCAATTTGTCGGCGGTGTCAAACTCGGGCGGCAACGCAAGCGTATCCCAAGTCGATAATACAATGGTCGCATGGGGCAAGGCTGCTCGGGTTTTAGCGACGTTAGCCAAAAAATCACTGCCGTCATCGCCGCCCTGCCCTAGCTGATGAACGTTGATACTACCTTGAAAAATAACCGTCACTGACTGACTGGGGAGAGTATTTGCTTGCATAGGTTTCCATGATGCTGGTTATCAGTTAAATTGTTATCATAAATTATTGTTATCTGCTAACCCGTCATCATAGCGCAAATTTGTTCAATTATCGGTCAGTGATTTGTTATCTGACTTTGATGTGACAAACTGTTAGACAGTGGCTTTTAGACCTTGGCTGTTAGACCTTAGCTTTTAGACATTGGCACGGAGCATCACACTGGTCGCCCACGCGCGATGCGTGGCTGGCTCAAGCATACTGTTGTCTTGCTTGAACACCGCCTTGGCATCGGCGGCAAGAATCGCGGTGGCTTGACTGCGCTCTATGTCATTGACATAAAAAGCGTGTTTGACTGCAGCAATTTGCTCAGGGTGAATGATGGTTTTTCCCACCAGTCCCAAGGCGACATCTTGCCGCAATTCTTCAGCAAACAAGGCAGGTTTATCCAAATACTCAAACACGGGTGCGGTCAAATAAAAACCTTGCGGCACAAAACAGGCAATTAACTGATAGATAAGTATGCCAACTGGGGTTTGATAGATCGTCACATCAGACGGACGACGCAAGCGCAGCGAGGCAAATAAATCATTGCCGCCAATACGCAGTGCCAAAATCGACTGGCTAAACCCTTCACTAAACGCTAGCGCCAGTTCTTGGTTGTGTATCGGGTTAAAGATAAGCCGAGTCTCAAGGGTCGGCATCAATAGCTGTGTCGATGGCAATGCCTGACAAGCCAATCGCCAATCGGCAAGGCTTCGCATATCGATTTTTGGTAACACAAAGCCATCCACCAAGCCAATCGTCTGCCAACTGGCAAGCTCGCTGAGCATCAAGGCGTTGCGCGGTCGGATAAATACCATCGGGCGTGAAGCTCGCGGTGAAATTGGGCGCGATTCATCGCCAAAACCATGCGTCTCGGCGTGCTGAGCCCATGTCGCAAGCAGCTGCTTTAAGTTTGCGAGCGCGGCAGGAATTTCACTTTCACTTACCGCATCTTCCAAACAAATCACGATACTATCAATCTCAGCCAATTTTTGCTGACTAATAATTTGCCAAATATCTTGGCGCGTGGCTGGCATATAAAGCGTCGCACCCAGTTGGTAGGGATTGATAGTCGGCGCAACGGGTTCAGCCAAAAAATGATTTACAGGGTGTAATAGTGTCATAAAAGTACAATGTGCGTAAAAGAGCGGTTAGGATAAATGGGCGGTTAACAAGGTCGATGAGCGCAAAGATGCGGTTATCATTGGCTTCTGTCCTTAATAATGGTGACAGCTTGGTAAGGTGCAATACTGGTATCTGCAATTAATTGAATATTTTTTTCTTTACAAAGATGCCGCAGTAATGCTGTATCTTGTCCGTCTGCCATCTCATTGACCAATACACACTCAGGGTCGCGCCGTAATATCGCGCGGGTCGCCTCGGCGATGGTGGGTTTAATACGGTTGCGATTGCTGATGGCAAAGCGCGCCGCTAAGTCATCTATCACAGACTGGGTGGCAAAAATCGGCAATAACTTGCCCGTTAGCGGTGTTGATAAGGGCGTTTGCTTCCGCAGCGCATCAATGGTTTGGATAAACTCGCCACTGCGATCCCAAGGCTGTAACTGGTCATAATACACTGCTTGGTGCAGTCCATCACTGGGCTCACGATACAGGGTACGCGATATCAGCCCAGAGACAGTGCTATTGAGCAAACTTGCCGGCATCAGCCAATCATCATTACTTGCCGATAGCCAAGCCACCCCGGCAGGATCTGCCAACGTCACCAGTGGAATCACTCCCTCACCTTGGTGAAACAGTTGCGCTTGTTGCCGCTTATCAGTGATTTGGGCTAAACTTCGTTGCAATTCACCATAGATAGCCCCTTTACCCGTCCAACCATCGACAAACACAATCGGGCTATGGGGATGCTGCTGCAAAATATATTGCAAGGCAACAGGGTCAAGCCCGCGGTCACGGATGATACTCACCCCATAATGCTGGCTAGCTAACGCATAGCTGGCAGAGGCATCACTAAGCGCTTTTTGTAGCAAGACCCCAATCGGCAATCCTGCCCGCACGAGACTGACCAATATCAGCGGCTGCGAGGCACTCACACAAGCATGAAATAGCTGATGTAAGCTAAAGGCAAGGCTTGTGACATCATTTGCCATGCGCTGTTTGCCTGCCATCAATGCTTGATTGTACAAGGCTTCATGCGTGGCGCTGGGCGGTTTTTCAAGCGTCAGCATATCTGAATAATGGCGCTGACCTGATTGGATTAACGCTTCTTTTTGGGTTGGGCTGATATCATTGACGCTATCAGCACTGACGATATCGAGCAGCAAGGTAACCTCAGAAGATAAATAACTACCCGAAAAATTCGCCTGAATTGTCATGATTATAAACACCCTTGACTGATAGCATCATGCAGTTGCCCTCGATTGGGCGTGCCATACCAGTCCAATAATTGTAAAAACGGCAAATCCGCCAAGCTATCACCAAAACCAAAACAAGGGCGGTTTTTATCCAAATGATAATCGAGCAAAAAACGCATCGCGTGATGCTTGTTGACGACGTGCGGCAAGAGTGCCAAGTTATTGGCATTGACATGGATATAAAACTCATCGCCCAAATCAGGCACTTTATTGAGCACACTCGGCAGCTGTGCCGCAAACTGCAGCAAAGCATCGTGGTCTTTATACCGATGTTTGATGGCGACATATACCATCAAATCCGTCGCGTTATTGTCTACTATAAAGTGTTCATAATGTGGAGTTATACGCAGTGCTTCAAACCCTGCCAATCGCGCCATAAGCTGGGTCAGTTTGGGTTGTAGCGCCACCAATTGCCCTGCCATTAGCCGCTGCCAACGCGCACAAATCTGCCCCGACGGTGTTACAATCACTGCACCATGGGTCAAGACTTGCCAACTATCAAACGGCAGTTTGACGCGCATAATCTCAGTGGTATCTCTTGCGGTGACGGGGATAAGCTCCGTTGATTGGGATAACCAATTAAAAAAATGGCGCTGCTTTGGGGTCAAAAAGCTCAATGGCGCATTCTGCTTATCGACGGTCGCCGCCACCAACCCATCCATTGGCAATTGCCAAGCTGCAATTTTTCGCTGGGTTTGAAACAAGGTATCGTCCAAATCCATCAACGCATACGGTTTGACTAGCGCGACTTTTGATTCAAAAAAACGGGCTTCGGGTTTAAAAAAATCGGTCATTCACACTCACTTTTATCAAAATTAACTTTTATCGATTTTGTGACTGATTGGGTTTTGGTTGTCGGACTTCAGATATCGCACTTCGTTTGTCGGGTTTAGAATGTCAGATTTCGGGTCTCGGTGAAATTACCATGACATTATCAAAGCGCTGCCAAATCTCATCCACGCTATCTTGGGGGGTTTCCACGCACAACAGCACCCAATCCCACGCCTCAGGCGTCACGTTGTAAACAAAATTGGTCATGCCCAAGCCATAATGGTCAAAGAACTTGATGACGCTAGTCACGGCGCTATTAGCATGGATGGCGATGGGTGAACGCGTCAAGGCAGAAAATTTGACATCCGCCTGATACTGCGCCAATTGTTCGGCAAGCAACAACGGCAACCAAACAAACTCATTACTGCCCAGTACCAAGATTTTTTGATGGGCGAATGACGCTAGGGTCAATTGTCTTTGGCTCAGCGTATGATGCAAACCTTGCAGCAAAAAATCCAATCCCGATGTACTATCGCGTGCCGGTTGTCTACCCCAATTGCCGGTAGGCAGCAGTGGCTGACTGCCTGCCTTTGTGGTTGACACATTTGGCATGGTAACCGCAGGCGCATTCACCCTATCTGTCCACGTCCAATCTCCTGCGAGCAGATGATGGCGAAAAAAGGCGATGTCATTAAAAATATTACTATCTGTTTTGCCCAGTTTCTTACTAAGTTTTTTGCCCAGTGACCAATCAACCAGCGTCGCCAAATGCACTTGCTCAAGCTTACTCATTCCTGCTTGACGCAGGGCGTTGACCACATTTTGGCAGGTATTACCTGTGGAGGCTTCATCATCGACCATAATCAAGGTTTTGGCGTTTTCAACGTTCGCTTGTAGCGCGCTGTCATCACTTTGGTAAATCAAATGCACGCTGGCATGACTATGATCTTCGCTAAACGTAGCAAGCAGCTCTGCTGCCTGTGCATGCCGCGTCGAGTTGAGCAAAATAGCTTGCGGATAACGCGCCTGCAGCACTTGATGCACCCCTGCCGACAGTCCGACTGCGGTCTCCGCCATACCAATCACCACAATCGGTTCGGGCAAATCATCGGGTATGAGAGTCGCCAACTGGGTGAAGGCTTGTCGCATTTTATCGGGAGATACCGGAATATGTCGCCCCAATACTTTGGATACAAACAAAAACGCGCGCTTGGGATTGATACGCTCAGCAAACCCCAACAACTCATCGAGTTGATAATCCGCGCTGGTTTGATAACGTAAAGTAAGCTCGCCACGCGATAACGAAATGGTTTTTTGCTCGGTCATGCCGTCTGTTGTCCTGTTATTTTATCCGTTAGCCGATTTTGACACTGGTCATGAGCGGGCGCACGATGCAAGGGGTGATGGTATCACGTACCGTTGGCAGATGCGGTTTAGCAATACAGCCTGACCAATAGCCAAAAGCTAATTGGGTTAAATTCATCGTGCCGTTGTCAAAGGCATGATCGGTGTAGCCAATCCCACCAGAGGCGCGGCTATTGATTTCCAGTACCTTGTGCATGCCATTTTCATCAGCTTTGGTTTGGATGCTCACAATACCATCGGCTTTTAGGGCTGTCACCAGACGCTTGACAAGCTCCATCACTGTCTCGTCATAGCCCACATGCTGCTCACTGCCTTCTTTATAGCGCGTCACTGCGGCTAACACTTCCCCTGTCTCACATACCACATCAATCGAATATTCTTTGCCTGCTAGATAGGGCATCAGCAGCATAGCAATGGGTTGTTCTTTTACCAGTTGGCTATGGTTATAGGCGTGCAAAAATTGTGCAAGATGAATTTTTTTAGCATCGGTGAAGTATAAATGCTCAAAACTATCCCATTCATCGACCGCTGCCGTATCGAGTCGCCAAAACCCTTGCGCAAATATGCCTTTAACGGGTTTTACACATAACGGCTGCTCACCATGCAACGCGAGCAGTGCCATTAACTCATCTGTATTATCGAACTGCCAGCCACTTGCCACAGGGATATCATGTTGCTGGCAAAAAGCTGTAAAAGCGGCTTTATCATCCATTAATTCAAGCGTGGCTGTGTCAGTTGCGCCTGTCAACAATCGAATACCGGCTGCTTTGAAGTCTTGACGTCTGGCTTCATAATCTTGGCTATTGCGTCCTGTCAATACCACTTTGCTATTGTGCTTTTTGGCCTGTGCAAGTACAAACTCAACCCGCTCACTTGGCTCGGATGGCTCTTGGTACGCTATATCGGCACAGTTTAAGATTTCTGGTCGTGATTGTCGATGGGATGCCACGATGGTCATCGGTAAGTTATATTGGCATTTCATGGCTTGCATGGCAAGTAGCATCTCACGCTGGCTTGACTGCCCTTCTGCCAACCAAATTGAAAACGGGGTATTACTGGGGTTTAAAATCATTCAACTTCCATTGGCAACGCATCATGCCATTTAACTTATTATCAACTGGATGAAAAGCCGTATCATAAAATAAAACTGGGTTGGATGAATAGCATTTTTAGCATTTCGTCCACTAAAAAATCTTGGGCAACTAAACGAGTGAGTAACGCAATCATATTTTTTTCCTTTACCCCTTAATCAATAAAAAAAACGAATGCCACCTCACAGTGACATTCGTTTTTTTACCTAAACTGTATCTTTAACAAACAAGCGAATACCGTGTTTATTTATAACCCGCTTTTTTCATTAGCATAATCGCATGGCGTTGGTTTTTACCAGCCACGGATACATTGATAATGTCCTGCTTAAAGCTGCCCCATCTGGCGACTTTTGGATGTGGTGCGATGCGTGGGTTGGCTGGGTATTCACTGTTCAAGTCAGCAAATAAATTTTGTGCCTCTGCGCCACTGAGCCATTCCATAAATTTTTGTGCTTGTGCCGCGTTTTTGCTGTGTTTAACTACGCCAATACCCGATACATTGACATGGGTACCTTGCCATTTTTGGTTGGCAAAATAGGGTTTGACCTTAATGTTTGGCTTGGTATCAAGCAGCCGACCATAGTAGTAAGTATTGGCGATACCGACATCACAGCGACCTGCGTCAATTGCTTCAAGCAGCGCTGTGTCATTGGCAAATGGCGCGGTGGCTAGATTACTGACCCAACCTTTTAAAATACGCTCCGTTTGTGGTAAGCCGTTGTGATGAATCATGGTGGCAACCAAAGATTGGTTATAGACATTGTCCGATGTTCTTAAACACAGCTTGCCTTTCCACTTGGGGGTAGATAAATCTGCGTAAGTTGATAGCTGGCTTGGATTGATTTTGGTTGGGTTGTAAAAAATGGTACGGGCGCGCACTGACATACCAAACCAACGATTTTGTGGGTCTTGGAATTGCGGCGGGATATTGGTTTCAAGTACTTTTGAATTGACAGGTCTTAAGATGTTTTCTTGCGCCGCTTGCCATAAGTTACCGCCATCAACTGTGATAAGTAAGTCAGCTGGGGTATTAGCACCTTCTGCTTTAATTTTTTCGATCAGTACGCCTGCTTTATCGTTGACCAGCTTGATTTTTACGCCTGTTTGCTGCTCGTATTTTGCCACAATCGGCTTCAACAAATTATCAGCGCGCGCTGAATAAATCACCAGATCACTTGCTAGCGCAGGTGTTACCGCACCCATCAACATACCAAAAGTCATCAAGCGTTTCATAACTTACCCTTTTATTCGTCCTAAAAAATTATACCGAACACCCTACTAAAAAGCAGACCTTAACGATGCGACGGTGCAAGTTAAAATCGCCGCCAAACGTATTGGTTTCGTAGTATAATATAGAATATTTATTTAAACAATAATAATTATCATTTACATTAAGGTTGACGATTTGGGTGGACATGAATAAGGGTATTGGTTTGGCTCGGTTTTGGCTGGTGCTATGTTCGACTCTAGTATTGCTGCCGCTTTTGGTGGTACTTACTAGCTTTGGTGAGATTGACCAAGAGATTTGGCAGTTTTTGCTTGATTATCAGTTGGGGTTACTACTTAAAAACACCCTGATATTGCTAATCACGACGTCCGTCGGGATTTTGCTACTTGGCGTGACCACCGCATGGCTAACGGCGATGTACCAGTTTCCAGGACGTAAGCTATTTTTTTGGGCAATGATGCTGCCACTTACTGTACCTGCCTACGTATTGGCGTTTGTGCAATTGGGTATGTTTGACTATACAGGTGCGATGAGTACCTATTTGCGAGAGCAGCAGGGGTTTGCACAAGGACTGCCCGATATCCGCAATATTTGGGGATTATCGATTGTGCTGATACTAGCTTTTTATCCCTATGTGTATCTTCTCGCTCGCAACGCCTTTACCAGTATGGGGCAACAGGCGCTGGAGATGGGCGCATCGCTTGGCTTGACGCCACGCGAATCGTTAGTCAAAATTGCCCTACCGATGGCGCGTCCATGGCTAATGGGTGGCTTGCTGCTGGCGATGATGGAAGTCCTCGCAGATTTTGGTGCGGTATCTGTCTTTGGGGTAGAAACCTTTACTACTGCCATTTATCAAGCTTGGTTTGGCTTTTTTTCCATTGATACTGCCAAACAACTGGCTTCTTTACTGGTGCTATTTGTATTTGTCATGATTGTGCTAGAGCAGCTGAGTCGCGGCCGCCGTCAATTTGCCACCAAAAAATCAACGGCAATTCAGCCAAAGCCGCTACCTAGTGGTTTGGGTTGGCTGACAACGGTCTATTGCGGTGTGATTTTGCTGGTCAGCTTTGTGCTACCTGTCATCCAGTTGATTGTTTGGGTGGTTGCACATTGGCAGCAGGGCGATGTGAGCGCGTTGCTCCAGCCGATGGGCAATTCATTAGTGATTGGGCTTGTTGGTGCGGTATTGGTTATGGTTGTGGCATTGCTACTTGTGATTGCCAAGCGCAGTGATAAGTCATTGTTTGCCACGATTTTGATGCGTATTACCACGCTCGGCTATGCCATCCCTGGTTCGGTATTGGCGATTGGTATTTTTATCCCAATTGCAGCGATGGACAATCTGTTATTACAATTTTTGCCCGTCAGTGATGGTACGACCGCTGTCATCAAAGGCTCGTTAATTGTGATGCTTTTAGCCTATATTATTCGCTTTTTGGCGCTGGCAGTGTCGAGCATTGAGGCAGGTTTTGAGCGTGTCCGCCCAAGTCTTGTGGAGTCGGCAGTCATCCTCAATGTGCGCGGTGTTGCGTTGATTCGCCGTTTGTATATCCCTTTGGTCAAAAGCTCGCTAGGCGTTGCCGTACTCATGGTGTTTGTCGATTTGATGAAAGAGATGCCCATCACGCTGATGACCCGACCTAGTGATTGGGACACTCTCGCGGTGCGAATTTATGCCTTTACCATGGAAGGGCAGTTTCAGCAAGCCGCATTGCCTGCACTGGTCATTATACTAGCGGGACTGTTGCCCGTGATTTTGTTTTCCAAGGAAAGTAACGTAACATGAACTTCAATGATTTATCGCAGAACGCGGTATCGGATGCGCATTTGACTGTGAATGAGTTATCGCTCAGTTATCACCCGTCTAGCAAAACCGTCCTCGATCAGATTAGTTTTGAGTTGCCGCAAGGGCAAATTGCGTGTTTGGTCGGTCAATCTGGCTGTGGTAAAACCAGCCTGCTACGCTGCATTGCAGGTTTTGAAACCCCGACAGCAGGCTCAATTCAATTTGGCAAGCGGACGCTATTTGATAGCCGCACCCACATCAATATCCCTGCTTATCAGCGCCAGATTGGCATTGTGTTTCAGGATTATGCGCTGTTTCCGCATTTGACGGTGGCAGACAACATTGGTTTTGGGCTTCAACACTTGTCAAAAACTGACAGACAGTGCAACATTGATGCTTTACTTACCTTGATAGGACTGGAACATTTAGCATGTCGCTACCCGCATGAATTATCTGGCGGGCAGCAACAGCGGGTGGCATTAGCACGGGCGATTGCCCCCAATCCGCAGCTGATTTTGTTTGATGAGCCATTCTCAAGTCTCGATGCCGATATGCGAGAAGCGTTGGCGATGAGCATTCAGCAGCTACTTAAAGCCAAACAAATCAGCGCCATTGTGGTGACCCATGACCAGCAAGAAGCCTTTATGATAGCGGATAAAATCGGTATGTTGGCAGATGGTCGATTGCAGCAATGGGACACGCCAATTCAATTGTATCAAGCCCCCAGCACCGCCACGGTGGCAAAATTTGTCGGCAAAGGCAGCTTTCTACAGGCGCAGCAACATGGCAATGACTTGGTGACTGCAATCGGTGCGCTGCCAATGAGCAATTATCCTTATTTTGCAGACAGTCGCCAAGTGCTGATTCGACCAGAATGGCTATCGGTGGTACCCCAAACAAACAGCGCGGTTAATGGATTGATTACCGCCAAGCAGTTTAAAGGCAGTCATGTGGTTTATGAAGTGCAGCTTGCTAGTCAAGAGCGTGTGTTGGTCTACTCACCCACAGATGTTGCCATATTGGGCGAAAGCGTGGGGCTGATAATCACTCACCCGCCTGCAAGCCGTCAATAAAGGCTAAGTGAACCATCCCAAGATTATCGGAGACCTAAAACTCTGAGACAATACCCTTATGAATGAAAACCAAAAAACACCCAACAGAAGTTAAAAATAGAGCCGCCGAGTTGCTGATCGAATTGCAAAAGATTGTTCTTCACTATAGGCAGTCATACGAGCAATTGCATTCTACCAATGGATATGTATCGCCTATTATGTACCCATAAAAATATGAATAAATTAAAATCCTCATGAAATCAATAATCATGAAACCAATAATTTAGGCATTAAGAATGGTGCGCTCGGCGGGTGTCGAATCAGTGAATCAAGGCGTACCATAGTCTATAATTTTTTACATATATTCAATAACTTAGGTTATAGATTATCTCATTTTATTCCATTATTACTATCCTAATATCTGCATTTAATGTACACTAGAATGTACACTAATACAATACATTATTGGGTTACTCATGGAAAAACGTAAGCCTATCACATCTGACCGCAGTATCAGTTCACACAAAGCCGAAGCGAAAGAATATCTAGTGCCAGTTAAAGGGCGTCCTAAGTTATATTTAATGGTACGCCCTAACGAAACAAAGGTAAGCCCCCGACCACACCCTATTGCGGAGGTTGCCAAACATGTGGTAGTAG
>NZ_DALZPW010000008.1:0-127195 GCF_032017425.1 Moraxella sp. CTOTU47618
CCGCAGTTGCTAAAATCGCATCTAAGTCTTCAATGGTGCGATAGACATGACAGTGTGCATGTTGGTTGCCTTTGACAGGCGGGACAAAAGGATAAGAACCAGTGGCGAGTACCAATTTGTCAAACTCAAGCGTATTGCCTTTGGCCGTTGTTACGATTTTACTTTGCGCATCGATTTGGTTAACCGCTTCGCCTAAATGCAAAGTAATGCCCGCTTGCTCATAGTTTGCCAAATCCACTAAATTAAGCTGACTGGCGTCTTTGTGTTCAAAGTAACTGGATAAATAGACACGGTCATAGGCTGGGCGACTCTCAGCACTAAACACATGGATTTGGTAAGTTTGGTGTAGGCGTTTTTCAATCGCTTTTTCGATAAAGTGATGACCGACCATGCCATTACCGATGACGATAAGATTTTTCATGTATTTATCCCTTCTAACGAAACATTGGCTTCTTGACTAGGATAATGACTGGCTTTTGGCGTGTATTATCCTAAGTTTTTCTATACTGCTATGTAAGCAAAATTTATGCCAATATTTAAATTAACTATAAATTTCAATGGGTTAAAAAATATAGGTTAATTGTCTATCAAGCATAACCTAAATTACATTGTTAGTAATTTAACGCAACCAGTAGCCAAGTGATGAGCAACAGCACCGTTAATATGCCACTGACCAGTTGCCAAAATAGCACAGGATGTTTGTCAATCAGCGGCTGTTTGGCTTTATCGTCGGCATGGCTTTTGGGGTCAAGGTCGGTGAGAAAATCACCAATGCTCTGATAACGGCGGTTGCTATCTGCTTGCAGCGCACGAATAAGCACGTCATTGACCCAAAATGGCAAATCCGTGCGCACTTGTCGCACGTTTTTGAACGCCAGTTTTTGGTTGGTTTGGGCGGTCATCGCAGTGGTCAAGGTGTCGACATCGAATGGTTGTAGCCCCGTCAGCATCTCATAAGTCACTACACCCAGCGAGAAAATATCGGAATACACCCCTTTTGGTGCATCGCTAAAATATTCGGGGGCAATATAATGCAAATCGCCCACAGGCGGTGTATGCGCTGTTTTTAGGAGTAACGAGCCAACCGAACCAAAGTCAATGAGCTTGATATGACCCGATGGCAGCAGCATGATATTTTCGGGCTTGATATCTTGATGGAGAAGATAATTACGGTGCATGGCTCGCAGCGCCATGCCGATTTGATTGACAATAGCAAAGGTTTGGGCAACCGATAACGGCGGCTGGGTGTCGATAAATTCACGCAAGCTCATGCCTTGCAAAAATTCGGTGACATGGTACAGATACTGGCTATTCATCGGCTTGGGGTAAAATTTTAGTAAGCTTGGGTGATTGAGGCTTAACCCTATTTTTTCTTCTTTTAAAAACAGCCGTAAAAATCCGCTATCGTCTTCATAGTAAGCAGATGGCACTTTGATAATACGCTGATTATCGGCTGTGTCAGCGGTGCTGTCGGTTGCCAAATACACGCTACTGCGTGGCGTGTTTTGCACTACTTTGTCAATGGTAAAATGATCAAGCTTGTCACCGACAGTCAGCACAGGCGGAATGCGTAAACGGGTAACCGCATGACGACTGTCTGTATGTTCGGCAAAGTCAGCTTTGTCAAAATCTGCATTCGCCAAAATTCTCGCAACTTTTGGCAACACCGCTATCATCACGCAACTGACATTGTCGTTACTGCCATTTTCCAATGCCACCTGACACAAGTTTTCTGGCAAATTTTCTAAGTCTAAGGTGGTGGAGTTATCCAGCGCCAACAATTTGCCCAATGCCGATTGGGTGAGTAACAATAATTCATCATCACCGATAAATTCATACACGCCATCGGTCATTATCAAAAACACATCTTCGGGCAACACATCGATTTGGGCAAGTTGTAATTCTACTTGGGCATCTGCGCCAAGTGCAGCGGCTAACGCGCCTTTGTCTCGCCCTCGTTTGTGTCTGTGGTCTTGGGTGAGTACGTGCAGTTTGTTGTGCCTTAGCCGATAGATACGGCTATCACCCGTGTGGAATAACATTGCCGAGTGCTCGGATAATAAAGGCTCGGTAAACAGCATACCAGATAAGGTTGAGAGTAATTTGGGCAAATACCGCTGCGAGGCTGAATCAAAGCTGTCATGGTGATCACTAAAATACAAAAAATCATTGATAATATGCACGCTTTTGGTGAGCATTTGGGCCAGCGTTTCGGCACTGTTGTTATTCAATGAATCGCTAGTAACAGGGCTAGTAATAGAGGTTGTCACCATGTCAGCTTGGTGCATGGTCAATTGGTCGATCAGCGTATCAATCACCCATTGACTGGCGAGCTTTGGCTGTCCGCAGCTGCTGACGCCGTCAGCTAAAGCGGTGACTTGCCATGCAAGCTGAGCGGCGCTGCTATCCCTTGTCGGCACCAGCGTTTGCACCGTCAAGGTGTCTTGGTTTTCCGCTTTGCGCCCTGCATGACTAGCAGCACGGGTCAGCAGTTGCGGCAAGGATTGAAAACTGGGGGTATTTTGCTGAATGGCTTTTGACATGGGTTTTTCCTTACTAGCACGGTTGCTACGCATTGTGCAAAAATGAAAAAAGGGCATACACCCTTTTTTGCCTTACTAACTAGACTTCCTTGTCCGCTGGTCGACTGTTTTTTGGTTGGATTTAAAGAGCGATTACGCTATCGCAATTCGCTCAATCGTGCCATCTTCGTGCACCTCGACCATATGTCCTTGTGGCTCGCTCAGGAAGGTCGCGCCAATAAAGGCAATCCCTGCAAAAATCGCGAGGGTAATAAAGAATCCTGTTGGCGATACCATAGAGAAAATAGTCAAAAACAACACCCCACCTACGTTACCATAGGCACCCGCCATACCAGCAATTTGCCCTGTCATACGGCGTTGAATGAGCGGAACCACTGAATACACTGCACCGCATGCTGCTTGCACAAATACAGAAGTAAGCAGCACGATTGCCACTGCACCCGCCAATGGTAACTTGGTCATTTGCGTCATTAGCAGATAACCCACCGTTTGCCCTGCCAATGCAATCATCAATACTTTACGACGACCGACCGCATCGGACATAAAACCACCGCCAGGACGAGCAAATAAATTCATCACCGCAAAACAGCCTGCAGTCAACCCTGCTAAAGTATGCGATACACCATAGTTGGTAATAAAAAATTGCGGCAACATCGACACCACTGCCAACTCAGAGCCAAAACATGCCAAATACGCCATGTCCAAAATCGCCACTTGTTTGAACTGATAACCATATTCTGGATTTACCGCAGGGCGAGATGTATCAAATAAATGCTTATTGACTGACCAGATTTTGATATATTGATAGACTACAAGCACCGCCACCACCGCATATGCCAGCATGGTTTGATTAGCGGTTAATAATTTTAATCCGCTAGGTGACAAACGCCACGCCAACAAAAACAAAATCGCATAAACCGGTAAAATCATCACCGCATAAAAGTAAAAGTCTGCCTTGTTTGATACTTCCAAGCCGCCTGATTTTTTTGGTTTAAAATAAGTCGCGCCTTTGGGTGTATCACTGACACCACGATAAAAAATGACCGAATAAACAATCGCAATCACGCCTGTGGTAGCAATCGCATACCGCCAACCGTCTGCACCGCCATACATTAAGGCAAGAATCGGCATCGACATCGACGCTACTGCCGCCCCAAAATTGCCCCAACCGCCGTACACCCCTTCCGCCGAGCCGACTTCATTGACAGGAAACCATTCTGAAATCAAACGAATCCCAACTACAAATCCTGCACCGACAAAACCTAGCAAAAATCGCCCAATCGCCAGCATTTGGAAACTTTGAGCAAAAGCAAACACAAAACACAAAAAACCGCTAATCAACAACACAGCACTATATGAACGCTTGGGGCCGTATCTATCGACCATCGCGCCGATTAGCAAACGAGCAGGAATGGTCAAAGCCACATTGAGCATCAAGATCGCTTTGACTTGTCCATCGCTCAAATGAAAATATTGTTTGATGGTGGGCATCAATGCCACATGAGCAAACCAAATTAAAAAGGTGACGAAAAAAGCAAACCAGGTGTAATGTAACACCTTGATACGGGGTAATTTCATAGCAAACAGCGGTAAACGTTGGGGCATCTGCTTCTCCTTTAAGTAAGCCTGTACGGTTCACGGTAACAAGGTAAAAGCAATATTTATGCCATTATCATAAGCTTTTGTTTTTACAATAATTTTTTTGAATGACCCATCAATTAGCTATTTTGCTGTGATAAAACTTTCACCGATTGGCATAAATGATAAAAATTTGATGCTGTACTGCACTATTTTGGTAAGTAATCGAGAAGGTGAAAAAATAATGCAAATGAATAGCGAAACAATTGGCTAAAAACCGTCAAACAGTTATCTACAGTTAAAGAGGTTAAATTCAAAGAGTGGTCAACATCCACCACACTGTCCGACAAATAATAGCCAAAATTTAAAACACCATAAAAAACAGTAAAAAACAACGGTTTAAAACGGTTGGCATAAATTTTGAATTATTAAATTTTAAAGTGCTAGATTCTAAAGTATTAAATATCGGGTCGGATAAGCAAGGTCAGCCAAATAATGCAACACACACACATTCTTATCATAGGGGCAGGGATGGCAGGGACACGCTTTGCCATGCAGTATGCCAAAAGCAGACTGAGTACCCACAGCGGACTGGGGATTGACAGCCAAGGCGAACAAAGTCGAGATGAGTTTGCCATCACGCTTATCAACAGCGAGCCATATGCAGGCTATAACCGTATTATGCTATCGCCTGTATTAGCAGGGGAAAAACGCTTCGCTGAGATTTATCTATTTTCTCAAGAGGAGTACGCCAACCATAATATCACTGTAAAGACAGGTTGCACTGTTAGCGATATCAATCTTGCTGCTCATCAGGTCATCACCGACAGTGGCGAAACTATCGGCTATGACAAATTGGTGTTTGCCACAGGTTCAACGCCATTTATTTTGCCATTGCCCAACCATACCGCAAAAGGCGTCATGGGTTTTCGTACCAAAGCCGATGTGGATGCTATGCTAGATATCGCAAAAAACAATCATAATGGCAAAAAATCTCCAAAATGCCTGGTTATCGGGGGTGGGTTACTCGGTCTTGAGGCTGCCAATGCTTTGGTACAACAGGGAGCGAAAGTCACTGTGGTGCATGGGGCAGGCTATTTACTCAATCGCCAACTGGATAAAACCGCTGCCGATTTACTGCAAACTTACTTTGAAAACAAAGGTATTGAGTTTGTGCTCAACGCCAACTCTCAAACGATTTGCGTGGACAAGGATAACCAGGTCACTGGACTGACTTACACGGATAATGTCGACACATCCATCCCTGCCAAAACCATTGACAGCGATTGCATTATCATGACCGTCGGCGTGCGACCCAATATTGCCCTTGCGCAACAGGTCGGTATCACTTGCGAGCGGGGGATTTTGGTTGATAACCAAATGCGAACCCATACCCCAGATGTGTATGCGATTGGCGAGTGTGTACAGTTTGACAACCAGCTATTTGGGCTCGTCGCACCTGTGTATGAGCAAGCCAATATTCTGCTACATACCTTAAACAAGCAGCCAGGCAGTACCTCGCCCGTGTTTAGCATACAACCAACGGCAACCAAGCTAAAGGTCTCGGGCGTGGCGCTATTTTCGGCAGGTGATATCGATGTGAGTCACGACTGCGAGCAGTTGATTTATCAAGACCCTAGCCATAGCATCTATCAAAAAATCACCGTAAAAGACAACCGTATTTTATCTGCAGTGCTATATGGTGATGTACAAGAGGGCGGTTGGTTTTTTGAACTGATTCAAAACCAACAAGATATTTCAGCCATCAAAGATAAATTACTGTTTGGCAAAGCGTTTTGTGAAGAGTTGCTGGCGGGCTGATCTGACTGGTAGAAATTAAAAATAGTAAAAGGTTAACGTGTGACAACAACTATACAACATTTAGCATCACAAAAATCCCCCCTGACCCAAGTCAAGACCACCTGTGCCTATTGCGGTGTTGGCTGCGGCGTGTTGGCGACGATTGATGAGAATACCCAACACGTCAGCATTGACGGTGATCCAACCCATCCTGCCAACTTTGGCAAATTATGCTCCAAAGGCAAAGCGTTGGGCGATACGCTTGATCGTGACCGCCGTTTGGCACATCCGATGATTCATGGCGAGCCAGTCGATTGGGATACCGCCACCGACTTTGTTGCCAAATCATTGCAACAGATCATTGATGAATATGGCGCCGACAGCGTTATGCTATATGTATCGGGGCAACTGCTCACCGAAGATTATTACGTGGCAAACAAATTTACTAAAGGTTTTTTGGGTACCAATAATTTGGACTCCAATTCTCGACTGTGTATGTCATCAGCGGTGGCTGGCTACAAGCGAGCATTTGGCTCGGACACTGTGCCTTGTAATTATGAAGACATCGAAAACAGCGACCTATTTATCATTATCGGTTCGAATATGGCGTGGTGTCATCCGATTTTATTTGGTCGGTTAAAATCCAGCAAACAAGCCAATCCCAATAAAAAAATCGTGGTGATTGACCCACGAGCCACTGACAGCACCGCGATTGCCGACTTGCATTTGCCGATTCGCTCTGGCACAGATACCCATTTATTTGTCGGACTACTCAATTACTTGCACCAAAACGGCTATGCCAATCACGATTATCTTAGGCATTGTGACAATCTTGCTGATGCGCTTGCAGCCAGTGACAGTTGGACGATTAAAAAAGTTGCCAAAATCTGCGGTGTCGACGAAAGTGATTTAACCAAGTTTTACCAATTGTTTGCCACTACCACGAAAACCGTGAGTTTTTACTCCATGGGTGTCAATCAAGCCAGTAATGGCACCGATAAGGTGAATAGCATTATCAATTGCCACCTTTATACAGGCAAACTGGGTTTTGAAGGGGCAGGGGCATTCTCAATTACAGGACAGCCCAATGCCATGGGTGGGCGAGAGGTCGGGGCGTTAGCCAATCTGCTTGCCAGTCATTTTGAGCTCAAAAACAGCGACCATCGTCAAACAGTAGCCAACTTTTGGCAAGCACCGACTAGTATTAGTGGTAAAGATGGTGTCAAGGCAACCCAATGTGCCGATGCTATTTTGGAGGGGCAAATTAAAGCGATTTGGATTATGGCGACCAATCCTGTAGTCAGTCTACCAGAAGCAGACAAATTTGCCATGGCGTTACAGCAATGCCCACTGGTCATCGTGTCTGACTGCTCAAAAGACAGCGACACGCTCGACTTTGCTCATGTGGTTTTGCCCGCGCAAGGCTGGAGTGAAAAATCAGGCACGGTCACCAACAGCGAACGCCGTATCTCTCGCCAGCGCCGCTTAGTCACCCCATTTGCTGATGCCAAGCCCGACTGGTGGATAGTCAGCCAAGTGGCACAGAAAATGGGTTTTGTGGGTTTTGATTACACCCACGACTACCAAGTGTTTGCCGAACACGCTCGGCTTAGTGGCGAGAAGAATGGCGGTGAAAAAAATACAGATAGTCGAAGTTTTAATATCAGTCATTTAGCCAATATTAGCCAAAACGAGTATGATAATTTGGCACCGTTTCAATGGGGTCAACCGCATTATTTTGGACTACAAAAACAAGACGCACACACCACTATCGGCACAACTTATACTGATACCCAAAAACTGCATTTTGTCACCGTTAATCCTGCGGTACCCAAGTCATTGCCTGATGAGCAATATCCACTAGTGCTTAACACAGGTCGCTCGCGTGACCAATGGCATACCATGACCCGTACAGGGATTGCCCCACAGCTCAATCAGCATTTACCGCACCCACTGGTTGCGATTCACCCGAGTGACGCCAAACCTTTGGGTGTACAAAATAACGATTTTGTGCAAATTAACAGTCCCAATGGTACTATCTTAGTGCGGGCAGATGTGACTGAAAAACAACGCCAAGGCGATGTGTTTATACCTATGCACT
This sequence comes from Moraxella sp. CTOTU47618, assembly GCF_032017425.1. NCBI lineage: Bacteria > Pseudomonadati > Pseudomonadota > Gammaproteobacteria > Moraxellales > Moraxellaceae > Moraxella > Moraxella sp. CTOTU47618. The sequence continues at coordinate 8,023 of NZ_DALZPW010000008.1, forward strand.
GGAATCAACACTTTGCCGCCAATGCGCGTGTCGGTAAGCTTATCAGCAATCATCATGACCCCTTTTCACAGCAACCGCAGCTCAAGCACCAACCTGTCAGGCTGCAAAAGCTAACCATGCAAGCATTTGGATGGTTATTGATTGATAAACACTGTGATGAAAACCTGCTAACTTGGCTTGAATCGCCAGATATGACTTATTGGGTGCGTAATCGCCAGTCAAACAGTAGCCAGTATTTTTTTGCCATTGATAATCAGTCTGCGTTTATGACCACTTGGTTTGATAAACAATATTGGCAACAGCAGTTAAGTGTATGGCTCAATCAACCAGCGCAAGCCTACAACTTTGATATTATTCATTATCAACATATTGATACCGATAACACCAGCCAAGATTTACGACTTGCGATATTGCAAAACGGGCAAGTCCATGCGCTAGTATTTTTGAGCACCCACGAGCATAAACTACCCACCCATAACTGGCTTAATAGCCAATTTGGCACAACGCTCGATAGCCATACGCGTAAATGGCTACTAATGGGCAAACCTGCCACGGGTTTTATTGATACAGGGCGGATTGTTTGCTCTTGTATGTCAGTGGGTGAAAACACCATTGTTGAGACAATAAAAAAATATCACTGTAAAACCGTCGTTGAGGTTGGTAAACATTGCAAAGCAGGCACCAATTGTGGCTCCTGTCTAGGAGAGATTAGCAAAATTTTAGCGGGGTGAAATTGTTATAACTTATTGAAAGGATTATTGGGCGAACTTTAAGCCACTTTATAATTTCGCTTGATGTTGCCTGATTTTACTTGATTACTTATTGATAACTAGCGTTAGATATTCGAAAAAAGGGAAATAATTGGAAAAATTAATTGATAATGATTATCATTTATATTATTATTCTTACCGCTTTGTAACGCTTCTCTTTTTTTATATATCTGAGTAATTTTATGAATACTGCCAATGCTAGTTTACCGCCGCGTGGTGCTTTGCGCTATTTAAGTCTGTGTGTATTAACCACCCTTTATTCACCGTTGGCAACAGCGGGTGAGCCAGAACCCGTCACTACCTTGCAGACCATTACTTTTAATGCCCGTCAATATACCCCAGCAAAACAGACTGAGAACGTCCGCCATGAGAGCTCAGTCAAGGTACAGCAAGCTGATTTACTCAATCAATATTTACCGACGGTTGCTGGGGTGAATGTCGGTGGTACTTCGGGGATGGATCAGCATATTTATATTCGCGGTTTGGGCTCAGACAATGCCGGCAGTGCCTTAAAAATTACCGTGGATGGGGTGCGCCAACCGGAAACGCGCGGCTTTCACCATGCCGGAATTAGTGGACTTGACCCAGATTTGTATAAAACAACAGAAGTGTCAGTGGGTAATAACTCGGTGACTTTGGGCAATAATGCCATCGGTGGCGGTGTGGCGTTTACCACGGTGGATGCACAGGACTTGCTACTACCAGATCAAAAAATGGGGGCAAAAGTTAAACTGGGCTATGCCAGTAACGATCAGCAATTTCAGCGAAGCTTAACTACCTATGCCAAACCCAATGAGCAATTGGACATGATTGTGTCTTATAGTGAGCGTGACAGCGATGGCGGCGAAGATGGCAAAGGCAACCATATCCAAGGTGATGATATTACTATCAAAAGTATACTAGCCAAAGTCAATGTGATGCCGGCAGAAGGTCACAAAATTACTGCCAGTTACCAAAGCTATGACAATGACGGCAACTATCCGTTTCGCCCCAATATCGGCTACCAAGCCAATTTACCCGATAATATTCATCCTGGCTACACCAATAATGAAACCTATGCACTCGGCTATGAGTATAAACCGCATAGCAATTTTGAGCTAAACAGCAAAATTTATCATTTAACCAATGAATCGCTGTCACAAGGACTACGCGGAACGACCCCCATGCGTATAGCCACGTCAGGCAAAACCGATGGCATGACGGCAAGTATCAAACAGCAACTGACGCAACATCATGGTGATCATGCTTTGACCCATACGCTCAACTATGGGGTAGAAGGCTATAAAAAATCAGCGACCTTAGAGAGTAGTGATATCACAGAAGACGCTACCAGCGTAGGGGTGTACTTACAAGACCGAATCGAATTGGGACGATTTGCGCTGACGCCTGGCGTGCGCTTTGACCACTATAAGCCATCAGAGCGCTTAAGCAGTGACGACTATAATCAAGTGTCGGGCGCATTGGCAGGGGAATTTAAACTGACGCCAAACCACAGCTTATTTGCCAGTTATACCCAATTGTTTAATGGACCACCCTTGCCAGAAACCATCCACCAATCTGGGCAAACCTTCGTCAATAAAGACCTCGAAGCAGAAACAGGCGCAAACGCAGAGCTGGGTATCAGTAGCCGTTTTCAGGGGGTGTTTGACAGTCAAGACAGTATGTCGCTGACCGCCAAAGTCTTTGATACCCAGTATGACAATAAAATCGACCGCATAACAGGCATTGACTGTACCACAGGTAACTCAGTGACAGACGGGCAATGTGCTAGCTACATCAATGCCGGCGAGACTACCGTCAAAGGCTATGAGCTGAGCGCAAAATATCGGCTAAATAATATGCGCTTGAATGCAGGCTATGCCCATGCCAAAAGCGATACCGAGCAAGGTTACCAACTCAATAAAGACTCAGGCGATCAGTTAAACCTTGGCTTTAATTATGACATTAATGATAAATTCAGCCTTGGAAGCGCCATCCGCCATGTCAAAGGTTTAACGCGTCGCACCAGCGCTACTGCCGTCGCTGATTTGCCAAGTTTTACCACCTATGATGTATTTGGTAGCTATCGTCCAAGCACTTTACCACAATTAACTGTGGATGCTGGCGTGTATAACCTTACAGATGCCTACTACTATGAGCACGTATCCAATACCGGTGATAAAGCCATGGGACGCAATGTCAAAGTAGCGCTAAGTTATCAGTTTTAAATTGAATGGGTGATAACCATCAGCATGATGGATTGCCCATTGCGGTTTAATATTTTCACAAAATATTGCAGAAAAATTTTAATTATGTCCAAAATCCAATTTTTTACTCGCCCTACTTCCACAAGGTTTGGCGGGGTATCAAGACAATTGCCTAGGGTCTTCATCGGTGTAACCGAAAACGGCATTTTGCGTAAGGTAGTCATCCTACTCGATACTGTAGGTTATCAATAACCTTGTGCTAGTTTTGCCCAAGGTAAAGCTAACACAAAGCGAAGATAAAAAAGTATGAGGTTTTAAAGTTACTTAATTTTAAAGTTACTTTATCTTAAAGTCATTTGATTTTAAAATTATTAGATTTTAAATTTGCTTAAATTAAAGTCGTTGGATTTTATTGTAAAGTCGCTGGTTAAATTAAGCCTAATTTTTAATATTTTTGTTGATAATGATTATCATTTATACTAACATTTAAAGGTAGTTGTTATATTTATCGTGTTATAGGAATGATTATGGATTTTGCAAATTACTGGCAATATACAGATGTAGTGACCAAGACGTTATTTTTTGTGTTAATTGTTTTATCGATGCTGTCTTGGATTACAGGCATTTTACGTATCTTAAATAGCCGAAAAATTGCCAAAACAGTGTCGCAAGATTTGACCGATCAAATTCACCAACAGCAATCTCAACTGACTACCTTATCCCTAGACAATCAAAAATTAGTCACTGAGCAGCAGTTACTGCAACAGCTCAATCGCTACCGTTTTGCCAGTGAGCAGGGCTTAAATATCCTTGGCACGACCGCTGCTATTGCCCCTTTTATTGGGCTATTTGGTACCGTGTGGGGGATTTTTCATGCGTTGCATAGCATTGCTAAGTCAGGTCAAGCAGGACTTGGTCAAGTCGCAGGACCGGTTGGGGAGGCTTTGATTATGACTGGGCTTGGGCTTGCGGTAGCGATTCCTGCGGTCATTATGTACAATGTCGTAGTACGAATCAATCGCAAAGCCATGCACCAAGCGAATGACACGGCGCATACCTTGCTTGCCAACGTGTTGATGAATTCTTCCAGCCCAGTTACGCAAACTAGTTTAGCCACCCAGCCCCATTTGCAAACCAGCTCGCAGCCCAAGCAACAAACTAACGCCGCTGACTTAATGCTGAAAAACACCTAACCTTGACCCAACGCTAAACAGATAAGCTAAACAGATAAATAGATAAACAGGGAATAACTTATGGCATTTCAACTCGGTGATGACGCTTCGACGGGCATGAATGAAATCAATCTGATTCCACTGATTGATATCATGCTGGTCTTGATGATTATTTTTTTGGTGACGGCAACGGTAATCAATCCCAGTGTGCCGCTAAATTTGCCCAAAACCTCGGCACAAGTCAATGAAGCCCCGCCAAAAATGATACAAGTAAGTATTGATAAAGATGGCAAGATTTTTTGGGATGATGCCAGTATCAGTTTGGCGCAGTTAAACACGCGCTTTGCCGAACAAGGCAAATTAAGCGAGACCCCAAGCATTCAGCTACGCGTTGATAAAGACAGCCGATATGATACCGTCGCGCAAATCCTAGCAACAGCAAGCGAAAACAAGCTAACCAAAATTGCGTTTGTCAGTGAATAACCTGATTGAGAAAATTTCTATTGATAATAAGAATAATTATCATTATTATATAAGAAAATTTATCAACGAGGTGCGTATGTTTGTGTGTATCTGTAATGCGGTCAAAGAAAGTCAAATCAAAACAGCCATTGAACAAGGTCATGACAGCTTAGAGGCATTACAAGCTGAGCTTGATGTGGCTACTTGTTGTGGCGGCTGTCAGCCAATGATTGAAGGTTATCTCGAAGAGTACGCCCAGAGCATCAATAACTATACGCACCTATTTATTGAAGTTGCCTAGTGTATTAATGTTGCCTAGTTTATTAAGTTGCCTAATAATCTGGTAGCGTACACACCCAGGCTTATTCATTAATCTCAATGAATGAGCGATTGACAAATATTGTAAATTATTTGCTGCGGTGAATTGTTTTTAACGTCACTTTAATTTAGTATTTCAGATAATACCCAACCTTTGTTTCTGTTCATTTTTCAAGGATATACCCATGAAAGGCAGCCAAGCTGTTATTGATTATCTAAATTTCTTAATTAGTGGTGAACTGGGGGCTCGTGACCAGTACTTTATTCATGCGCAAATGTATCATGAATGGCATTATCTAAAACTTCATACGCGTATGCATCATGAAATGGAAGAAGAAAGCGATCATGCGCGTGCGTTAATCAATCGGGTGTTGATGCTAGAAGGCACACCCAATATGAAAGTTGCCGATATCAACATCGGTCATGATGTGCCAAGTATGCTAAAAGCCGATCTTCAGCTTGAGTATGCGGTTCGTCAACATCTCAAAGACGGCATTGCGCTTTGTGAGCAAGAGCAAGACTATGTAACCCGTGAGATTTTGGTCGCCCAATTGGTAGATACTGAAGAAGACCATGCGCATTGGTTGGAGCAGCAGTTAAGACTGATTGATATGATGGGACTAGCCAATTATCTGCAATCTCAGCTCGGTGATATCTCTGAATAAGGCGACAAAGCAATAAGGCAACTAAGGTAAACATTATGCAAGTCGATAAAGAAATTCTAAGAGCGCTAAACCAAGTTTTGGGTCAGGCATTGATTGCTATTAACCAATACTTCTTACACGCGCGTATCGCCAAAAACTGGGGACTGAGTGAACTCAATGAAAAATTGTATCATCAGTCGATTCATGAGATGAAATGGGCAGATGACCTCATTGAGCGTATCTTAATGCTAGATGGTCTACCAAACTTGCAAGAACTTGGCAAAATTTTAATCGGTGAAAATGTTGGTGAAATTTTGCGTTGTGATTTGCAACTAGAGTATCAAAAAACTGACATCATCAAAAATGCGATTGCTTTATGTGAGCAGCAGCGTGATTTTGTCTCTCGCAAATTATTGGTCAAACTCAAAGACGGGAGTGAAGAGCACATTGATTGGCTAGAAACGCAAATGGAACTAGTGACCTCGATGGGCATCGAAAATTATACGCAAAGTTTATTAGAATCATAGCGCGTATCAGCGTGTCGGAATAACTGTATGAACCATCAATATACCCAAGCCGCGTTGATTTCTGTCATCTCTATACTGATGGCATGGCTTATCATCATCTTAGTGGCAGTAATTTATTGATTGTCGTTTTAGTTGTCGAGTTTGGCATATTGGCATAGCCAAGATGATGGGTCGTCATTTCGGCTGGCAGTGTTCATTCTGTCAGCCGTTTGGTGCGTTATTTTAAGGGTCTGTGTTGCCCAAGATATGTTCTACAAGATGCGTGTTAGAAACCTTCTAGTACAATTTTGCCTTTTGACTTGCCTGATTCAAGCAGCTTATGTGCTTTTTCCAAGTTTGCCGCGTTAATTTTGCCTAGATTTTGGTTAAGCGTACTTCTAATTTTTTGCTGGTCAACTAACTGGGCAACCTGTTGCAATAGATCACCTTGCTTTTCGATATCATCGGTTTCAAACATTGAGCGGGTGAACATGAGCTCCCAATGGATAGAAATAGATTTAGTCTTAAACGGCATAATATCAAAGGTTTGTGGATCATCGATCAATCCAAGCTTACCTTGGGGTGCAATCAGAGAAACTATTTGCTTGATATAGGTGTCTGTATGATTTGTAGAGAATACGTATTTTGGTTTTTCAATACCTAGTGCTTCGATTTGTTCGTTTAAATCTTTGCTATGGTCGATAACATGGTCGGCACCAAGTGATTCCACCCAAGATTTCGTTTCTTCACGTGAAGCTGTTGCTATAACGGTCAGATTTGTTTTTGCTTTTAGGAGTTGGATAGCGATTGATCCTACACCACCTGCACCACCAATAATTAAAATACTGCCAACTTCTGTTTCTGAAATTTGAAACCGATCAAACAGCATTTCCCATGCCGTTATTGCAGTTAATGGTCAATGCTGCTGCTTCTGCATTAGATACTGTAATGGGTTTAAGACTGATAATTCGTTCATCGACTGCTTGAAACTCAGCATTACTACCATCTCGGGTTAAATCGCCAGCATACCAAACAAAATCTCCTACTTTAAACGAGGTAACTTTTGAGCCAACTTCGATAATTTCCCCAACGGCATCCCAACCTAAAATACGATTATTTGCTTCAGACGAATTTTTTCTCACTTTGGTATCAACTGGATTCACAGAGATTGCCTGAACTTTTACCAGTACATCACGCTCCTTAAGCGTAGGCTTCGCTTTTTCAATATCTACCAATGAGTTTTTAAAATCATCATGGTTATTGATAACATATGATACGGCTTTCATGGATTTATCCTTTTGTAATAGTGAGTGGGTTTAATAGCGGGTTAGTTTAATTAAATGCAGTGTTTTTAGTGTATTGCAGACAGGCTGGCTTGGGTCAGTCAGTCTAATCTGATAGAATTAATGAAAAATAGTCGATATTCTTAGTCTATGCTAAAGGTGTAAGGTCAAGGGCGCTAGTTAAGGTCATAGCTTTTGCGCCTGTGTTTTCGCCAAAAATAGCCGTTGGTAAAATGCCGTCATTTATTGTTGTACCAGTGTACCCAATCAAAGGTGGCGAGTGCAACATCATTTACACCTTATCACTTATGCTTGTTTCTTTGTCATGGTTAAAGCAAGCATAAAGGAAGTAATATCAACCTAAAATTTAAGCGGATACAGACATTCCTTACAAGTTAAAGCGCAAATGTTTATGTAACCTTTATACAACAAAGCTATGCGCTAAAGCCGTTTGACATGAATATAACAGTGGTTTAGACTCAATTTTGATGCTAGTCAATGTCGGCTAGTCAATATTGGAGTATTAGTGATGGTTAAAACCGCTTTATATGTCCGTCTTGAAGCTAAACCAGGTAAAGAACAACAAGTAGAAGATTTCCTAAAAGCTGGTCTGCCTATCGTCAATGAAGAACCTGCCACAGTTGCATGGTTTGGTCTACGCCTTGGCCCTTCAACCTTTGGTATTTTTGATGCATTCCCTGATGAAGCAGGTCGCGAGGCTCATTTATCGGGCAAGGTTGCCGCCGCTTTGATGGCTCAAGCAGATGAACTATTTTCAGAACCGCCTTCTATTGAAAAAGTAGATGTGTTGGCGAGTAAACTACCAGGTTAGACTGATGCTTAAATTCTCTAAAGCGCTGCCTGTCATTTGATATTCTAGATGATACGCTACGTAGCGTTTTATTGCATCAGTCTAGTTAAATCAGTCAACTAGCTAGTCGTTGATGCCGTTTTTTACCTATTTTTTATCATCACGCCTCGCTGACTAAATATACGTCAGAACGCTATTTTCTAAACTAGCCAATATCAAGCAGCCTGTAGGCTTAATTTCACACGTTTTGTCAATGCTATCAAGAATGCAAGGCTATTAAATAACAGCTACTCAATAATGGCTACCAGATAACAGCTATCAAATAACGGGTTAATTTGCTCGGTATTTTGCATTTTGCACATACGAACTATCGCTGTGCTCATGTAGCAATAACCCAAATTCTAAAAACTATCAGAGAAAATAACATGAAAATTTTACTTGTTCTGACCTCACATGACAAACTCGGCAATACTGGTAAGAAAACAGGTTTTTGGCTAGAAGAACTTGCAGCACCGTATTACACCTTTATTGATGCGGGTGCTGAAGTTACCCTAGCATCACCTCAAGGTGGGCAGCCACCACTAGATCCGAAAAGTAATTTGGCCGATGCGCAAACTGAAACCACGCATCGCTTTGAAGCAGATCCCGTAGCTATGCAAGCATTGGCACAGACGCATAAACTTAGCGAAATTTCTATCGCCGATTATGATGCCGTGTTTTACCCAGGCGGGCATGGTCCATTGTGGGATTTGGCAGAAGATCCGATTTCAATTGCTCTGATTGAACAAGCGATTGAGTCAGGAAAACCCGTTGCTACAGTTTGTCACGCCCCAGGTGTTCTTCGTCATGTAAAAACCAGTGATGGCAAGCCTTTGGTCAGCGGTAAATCTGTGACGGGTTTTACCAATACTGAAGAAGAAGCAGTAGGATTGACCGAAGTTGTACCGTTCTTAGTCGAAGATATGCTCAAAGAAAAAGGTGGTCATTATTCTAAAACGGGTGACTGGCAAGTGTATGTCCAAGTAGATGGCTTACTAATTACTGGACAAAATCCTGCCTCTTCTGCTGCAACCGCCAGTGCACTCCTTGAATTGTTAAATAAGGAGTAGCCCATGTCTGCGTATGTGGTATTTACCCGTGAGCAAACTACGGACGCTGAGGAACTGGCGCAATATGCACAAAAAGCGCCGCTTGCCCGTGAAGGTCGTGAGCTAACACCCTTGGCTTTTTATGGTCAATTAGAAGTGCTTGAAGGCAATGAAATTGAAGGCGCTGTTATTTTACGCTTTCCTGATATGGCAGCCGCGCGAGACTGGTATCACAGTTCCATCTATCAAGAAGCATTACAACATCGCCTAAAAGGGGCAAATTATCGTGCCTTTATCATTGAAGGTGTTGAAGACGCTATTTGAGAAAAAGCACTTTAAGAAAAAGCATAGCTATCAGATGTACTAACCTACAAGTTAGTACATGAGTGATACGCATTGTTATCAAGTTGATGTCATAGCAGCCCAGTCATACATAATGATTGGGCTGCTATTATAATTTTTGCAGACATCATTGTCGTGAAGCCAAGATAGTGAAGCTAAGTTACTAAGGTTAAGTTAGTGAGGTTAAGCCAGCAAAGCTAACTTTTAAGACTGTCCACTTTTTAATAAAAACGCTGTCGCTTTTAAGGCTTGATGTAATGGTGTTTTATCTTTTTGCAGCTTACTTAATAACGCTGCGCCCATCCACATTTGGTAAGTCACTTGGGCTACCGTCAAGGCATCAGTCTCTGCTTGGATAGACCCATCTTGTTTGCCCAAGACGATGACTTCAGCAATCCGCTGGATTACCTTATCGACGCCATCGGACATAATAGCGCGCATATCTTCAGATAGGTCAGCGACTTCTGCAGCAAGTTTTACAATTAAACAGCTATCTGCCCAACTACATGGCGCATCAGGATCTTCAATCCATAGGTTAAAATATCCGATTAGTTTTTGATAAGCGGATTGGTCGCTATGCCATAGTTCATCCAAACGGCGTTGGTAATTATCTACATAATACTGTACCAACTCACAGCCGAAAGACTCTTTAGATTTGAAGTAATGATAAAATGAACCTTTAGGGATCTCGCAGCTTTGTAAAATTTCTTGTAATCCCAAACCACTAAAACCTTTATGCAAAATCAGGTCAGAACTGGTGTTAAGAATGTGTAAGCGTTTTGCTTCAGACTTCTTGATAGGGGCAGACTCCATAGTTATTGTGTACGCTATTATAAAAAATAGACCAGTCGTATTGTTTTTATTATAACTTATCTACAATGAATGTAAAGACGTTTTCATTGAATGTGTTAACTATTAACATCAATAATTCAATATAAAACAAGTATTTATATAAAATTAGATAGTGATTAGGTGATTGATTCAAACAGTCAAAACCCAATCACATGAGTATGGATTTAGAAGTATGGTTTTAAAATAGGGATTGACGCTAATTGCTATTTGATTATTACAATCTAAAAAATAAAAAACCACTGAGGATTAATGCACCTAAGTGGTTGTTTTATATGGTGGGCCCACACAGACTTGAACTGTGGACCAAAGGATTATGAGTCCTCTGCTCTAACCAACTGAGCTATAGGCCCGAAAGGGTAGCGTCACAAATATTGCTAAGCAAATTTGTCAAAACTAGGCTGATTATAATACCTTAAAAAATTATTTTTGCAATGTGGAAATGGATAATTTTATGCAAAACGTTGATTAAATCAGCATAAACTTGTCTCACCGAATACGCATTATTTGTCTTGTGTCACCGCAATCATCACACCCATATATTTATTTTCATTGCGTGACAGCGTCTGACTATACAATGCCGAGGCACTACCGCCATCCAAAAACAACGCATTGTCACAGCCCAATTGCGATTTGAACAAATCGGCAAACTCATAAAAGCTGACAGGGGTATCGCTTATCACAAATTTGACGCGGCTAGGATTGTCACCACACACGCCAACACCATTGCGGTATTTTCTCGAGGTACTATTGGCATCAAATGCCGGATGGATGTTACCATCGATGACCAGCATGGGTCCAGATTGGGTAGCGAAGGTCGGTTTTGCCCCGTTTGCCAGTTTTTTTGCCATGCTTTGACTTTCAGTGATATGAAAACCTTGACGGTCTTGCCAAAATACCCCATTGGGCATTAGGTGAAAGTTGCCGCCGCCCTGCTTGAGATTTAGGGCTCGGATTTGCTTGCCATTGATGACCGTATATCCAATCGGCGCAAAATTGCCATCGTACATCCCTGCATTCATCGCAAACAACAAGGTTTTGGCAGGTTGCTGGCTTGCCAAATAATCGCGCAGGGTAGTAAAGGTGAGTAGTAATGGGTGGCTCGTGGACGAGGGATTTTGCCACTGCAGTGAAAAATTCGCCGCGTTTTTAGCATCAAGCTCGCAGATACTATAATCGAACGGCTGGCTTTTTTGCTGACAATCTGGCATGGTTTTGACAGTAAACTGACGTGCCAAACCGATACTTGCCACCAATAATAGCGCCAAGCATAGGCTGACAACAACCGCTTGTGTTTTTGTGATATTTGAGAGCGTCATACCATTGAGAGAAAATTTAAGCTATTGGCTACTATATCATAGTTGCGTATCACAGAATATATCCGCCATTTATTACAAAAAACTCGTTCAACTTGATATTCTAGCAATTTCGACTTAACAGTGATGAATTAAACTAGTTTTTGCCCTCAATATCATTATAATAGGCAACTAAGAACAGCACCCCGCGTTTATTCAAATCTTCAAATCACGATTTGACAGAGCCATCGGGCAGGGTATGGGCTGTTTTTACAGTTTCTAGCACTTAAAATCATAATCCCCTTCAATTTTAAAGGAATTTAACATGGCCATTGAACGTACGTTATCAATTATCAAACCTGACGCAGTTGCAGGCAACCACATTGGCGAAATCTACAGTCGTTTTGAAAAAGCAGGCTTAAAAATTGTGGCAGCAAAAATGTTGCATTTAGACAACGAAAAGGCGGGCGGTTTCTACGCTGAGCACAAAGAGCGTCCGTTTTACAACGATTTAGTCTCTTTCATGACTTCAGGTCCAGTGGTTGTATCAGTACTTGAAGGCGAGAATGCAGTGGCTCACCACCGTGAAATCATGGGCGCTACCAACCCAAAAGACGCCGCTGAAGGCACTATCCGTCGTGACTTTGCTAACAGCATTGATGAGAACGCGGTTCACGGTTCAGACTCAACCACATCTGCAGCCCGTGAAATCAGCTATTTTTTCAATGACAATGAAGTTTGCCCACGTACGCGTTAATCTTAACACAACAAAAAACGGCTTAAATTTTAAGCCGTTTTTTTATTGCCTATCACTCAGATGGTTTATCATTAAAAAGTAGCAATGCAACAACAAGGATGCAAAATTAATATTAATAGTTTTATTAAGGAAACTAAAGAAACTTAATTTAACAATTCATAACAAAGAGCACATAGAGCGTAGGTGCAAATCCGCTAAAATAAATTCATCACGACATAAATACAAGCTTTGTTGACTACGATATTACTAAGACAGAATCACTAAAACAAAAAATAAAATAAAAAACGATAAAAATAAAAAAGCCATAATTTGGCATTATGGCTAACATCAGTAAAACAAAGAAGAAGAAAGAAACAATAAAAATAAAAACAAGTAGTGCATTACCCACTCCCATCAAGTTCCCCACTTGATGGGTTTATTTTTATATTATATAACGTTATATAATAAAATACCATAGCAATTTACTAGGATTTATCAATTTTTTTTAAATAATATAGGCTAACTTGTTTAATAGCCGATTTTTATGCTATGTAGCGGTAGCGCCAGCAATGGGGTATTAAAAGTTGCTATTCACAAGTTGTTTTTCCCAATTTGCTATTCCTAAGTTACTAGTCTAAGCTGCCTAGCTACTTGTAAATCATGCTTTAACCGTTAAAATAGAGACCGATAAAATAGACACCATTAAACCAAACAGAATAGCCTACCAAAATCACGACAGTAAGATAAAAAAATAGGATTAACCATGATAAGAATCGGTCAGGGTATTGACGTCCATGCCTTTGTTAATGACGGCACAGAAAACCAATTCATAACATTAGGCGGGGTACAAATTCCCCATACCCACAGTTTGCTTGCGCATTCTGATGGCGATGTGGTGCTACATGCGTTGTGTGATGCGTTGCTTGGTGCATTGGCACTTGGCGATATTGGGCAGTTTTTCCCAGATACCGATGAGCGTTTTCGCAATATAGATTCGACCATTTTGCTAAACCAAGTGTACCAGTTTATCCAATCAAAAGGCTTTGCGCTTATTAATGCCGACATCACTATCATGGCGGAGCGTCCAAAACTATTGCCTTATCGTAACGAGATTCAATCGCGTATTGCCGGTGTCATGGGCTGCGCGATTGACCAAATCAGCGTCAAAGCCACCACGACTGAAAAGCTTGGGTTTACCGGTCGTCAAGAAGGGATCATGGTAAGCTGTGTGGTGTTGCTTGAACAAGTGACTTCATCAAATTAATGGAATTTGCGGGTGATTTTGCTGCTGACTTTTTTGGGGTGGGCATCTTGAATGTTTACTTTCAATAACCATTATAGCGTATAATAGCAACCCTGCACTCATTATTAGTGAGTCAAATTCTAGCTGCGAAGATAGCGCTCTACTTTAAAGGGCTTGATAAAGGAATTTCATATGACTGATATGAACCAAACTGACATCGAACAAACCATCCGTGACCAAATCGCTCAACACAGCGTATTGCTTTACATGAAAGGCACGCCACAGTTTCCACAATGCGGTTTTTCTGCGCGTGCGGTGGATGTGCTAACCCAAATTGGCCGCCCATTTGCGTTTGTCAATATTCTTGAAAACCCAGAAATCCGTGCCACTTTGCCACAGATTGCTAACTGGCCAACTTTCCCACAATTATGGGTGGCAGGTGAGCTGATTGGCGGCAGTGATATTATCTATCAAATGTTCCAAGACGGTGAATTACAGCCTCTAATTGAAGCCAATAGCCCAGCGGTTTAGTTTTACTACGAGTGGGTTAAGGTTATTTCTTTTTTTAACGTTTTTGTTGTCATGTATCCATAACCATGTATCAAGTCCTAGCACGCAAATATCGTCCAAAAAACTTCCATGAGCTGCTGGGACAAGAACATGTGTCCAAAGCATTAATCAATGCCATCCATAACCAGCGCTTGCATCATGCTTATCTATTTACGGGTACGCGCGGCGTCGGCAAAACTACCATTGCGCGTATTTTGGCAAAATGCCTTAACTGTGAGACAGGGGTGACAAGCGAGCCTTGTGGCGTATGTGGTGTATGCCAATCCATCGATAGTGGTCGCTTTATTGATTTGATTGAGATTGATGCGGCATCACGTACCAAAGTTGAAGATACCCGTGAATTACTCGACAACGTACCGTATGCACCAACGCAAGGTCGCTACAAAGTCTATCTAATTGATGAAGTGCATATGCTATCGACGCATAGTTTTAATGCGCTACTCAAGACCCTCGAAGAGCCGCCAGCGCATGTGAAGTTTCTGCTTGCGACCACAGACCCACAAAAACTGCCCATTACCATCATCTCGCGTTGTCTGCAATTTGTACTCAGACCTTTGCCGCAAGTGGCGCTCGCTGAATATCTTGGTACGATTCTGAACAAAGAACAAATCAGCTACGAGCCTGATGCCTTATGGCAGCTATCGAGCAGTGCCAAAGGCTCCGTGCGCGATGCGTTGTCACTCACTGATCAAGCCATTGCATTTGGCAATGGCAATGTCACAGATGAAGTGATTCGCCAGATGCTTGGCTTAATTGACCAAGCCGATGTCATCGCTATCCTTGCCAATATTTATCAGCAAAATACCCAGCAGCTGACGCAATCCATTCAGCTTCTGCGCGAGCAGGTGGTAGATGCCAAAGCCGTATTTGACAGATTGGCTGAGATGCTACATCAATTGGCAATTTTGCAAGCCTTGCCAAATTTTGATTTGCAACTCAATCGCCAGCAAAGCGAGCAATTGCAACAACTTGCTCAGCAGTTACCCGCAGAGCTATTACAGCTATATTATGACATTGTGGTAAAAAGCCGTGAAAACTTGGCATTAGCTAATACGCCGATGCAAGCGTTAGAGATGTGTTTACTCCGCTTGATGGCGTTCAAGCCGCTTCATCGTAATCAAATCCCGCTTCGTTTACCAATCGCTAATAATCCTGATTCTCAAAGTCCCGATTCTCAAAGTCCTGATTCTCAAAGTCCTGATTTTCAAATTGTTGATACAACGCCTAGCGAAGCCATACAAGGTGCAAAATCTTCAGTGCTGGCTGAAGTTAGCGTACAAGTAACTTCGGAGCAGAGTGATAATAACTTATCGGATGACAATCTGCTCAAATCTGCTTCAAACGTTGATAGCGTTGATAGCGTTGAACAAGGCATTGAAGAAAGCATTGAACAACAGGTATTTAATGATAGCCATTTAATATCTATCGATGAAGCCGCGGTCAATACCAGTACACAGCAAACGCCCACCATAGAAGACGATGCCGATGCCAATCGCTTATCTGACTTGCAACCCAGTGACAGTCATCATGAAACTAGCGTGCCTGGTATTGTTACTGCACCTGTCATGGTTACACAGGATAGCAACCCGATAAAAAAAAATGAGCCAGCGCCAGTCGCCGTAGCTACTAATGTCAATGTTAATGTTGATGTTGACAATCCTCCCCAACACATGAGAAGGGTAGAGGGTAGTGATATTGCTGATATATCGCCACTGGCGTTGCTCAAACCCACTGATGTACCACTTGAAGGCGAATGGACGCCTGCCAAATGGGATTATTGGGTGTTTAATGCCCGTGAGCAAGGCTGGCTCGATGATGATGAATTAGTGCTTGCCAAACGCGGGGTTATGACGGGCGAGATTCATGGGATTAGCCAATTTGTCACTGAACAAAGCTTTTTGACCCATACCGCAACTTTTGATAATTTTTGCCAAAAACTTCGACAGCGTTTTGAGGGTATTGATATTCGTTTGGCGGAGGGGGCAAGTAATTTTCAAGCGCTAGAGAAATTAACACCAGAAGCACTCCAAGAAGCCCGCGAAAAACTAGCATTACAACAAGCTACTCATCAGCTTGAACAACAAGCAGTTACCCAGGCACTGTTGCAGCAACACGCCTCGATTAGCTCTGTTAAGTTAATTCAATAAGTCAATTTAATTTATATAAATTCTAATTTTTACTTTTTTAACAGACGAATAATTGAAGAAAACCAATATTTGTTAAAAAAATCAATAAAATACACTATTAAATAGTTGAAAAAAATATTAATAATTTTAGTTAATAAATCCCGATGTCGTTTAATTTATCTTGCTAATAACGTATAATACATCAGCTTTTAACAGTGACTTTGATTAAGTGATAAAATTGGGTGAAATATGCTTGATAATTTAAGAGGCATGGCGGTTTTTGCAAGTGTTGTACGTCATGCTTCATTTAGTGGTGCTGCAAAAGAACTGGGCATAACAACAAGTGCGGTTAGTCAACAAATCCGCTCGTTAGAAAACGATATGGGTGTGGTGTTATTGCATCGCTCGACTCGTAAGTTAAGCTTAACAGAAGCAGGCACTAGTTTTTATGAGAGTGCCAAAGATGTGGTTGCGGCAGCCGAACAAGGTCGTATCCGTGTCAATCAATTACGCGATGAGTTAGCAGGGAACTTACGCATTGCGACCACGCCAGAATTGGGTGTGAATCATATTTTACCGGCGCTGTCGACTTGGATTTCGGCGCATGATGATTTAACCATCCATTTTGAAGCGGACAATCAGTATGTTGACTTGATTGAAGAGCGTATCGATATCGCCCTTCGGATGTCACCAAACCTTAATGACAGTAATTTATCGGCGTTTCCTTTGACTGAGATACGTCAGCTGCTGGTGGCTTCACCGCATTTTTTACGTCAAAATGAAAAATTAACTGAGCCAAAAGATTTAGCCAAACTCAATATGATTGGCATTAGCCTTATCAAAGATCCCAATCAAGTCGATATGATCAATGTGGAAACAGGTAAAAAATCACGCGTGCGTATGCCAACGCGTATTCAAACCAACAACATTATGCTTGCCACGACCCTTGCCAAAGAAGGGCATGGCGTTGCCCGTATCATGTCACTCGATATCCAAAAAGAATTGGCAAATGGCGATTTGGTGGAAGTATTGCCAGGTTACCAATTACCAAGTTATATGCTGTATGCGGTAACACCCCGGCATGAACAACAACCTGCGAAGGTGACGCGCTGTCTTGAAGTGTTGACCAAGTATTTTGCTAAAGTTTAGCGGTTGGACTGTCAGCAGTATCAATAATTAGTAGCAATAAACAGTTAAATAAAAAACAGTGTCATAAAAAGCGAATAGTGAAGCCTATTCGCTTTTTTATTGATGTTGATAGCCACTAAGGCTGTCTGTCAGGCGGCGCTTGGGTGATGCCATAGCGAGCGAGATGTTGATGCAGGATGCGACGTAACTCCAAAATCGCCTGCGGGCTGGTATGAACATTGTGACGACCGGTAAGCACTTTTTCAGATTCCACGCCTTCTAAATGCGAGCTGTTGTACGGCACAATACCATCAGAGACACGGTCGGTTGCGCCATATTTCACCGATTCTAAGAGTTGCTTTTTCTCATCTAGGCTTTGTTTGGCTTGCGCCAGATTCGTGGTGTTATACAGCTTGGTCTCTGTGGCGGGTTTCACGGTCGTGGTTGTATTGTCATTTTTCAAAGATGTTATGGATGCCGATACATCATCAGTAGTACTATTGGCTGCCTTAGCGGTAAGCTGATTGAGCGCATTGGACAAATCCTTATCATTAGTGGCGATGATGTTATTGACCGCAACATTGGGCGCGATGGTGACATCTGCCGTTAATTGGTTAAAGTAAGAGCGGCTGCTCAACTGGCTGGCGCCATTTTCCAAAAATAGCTGTGCCAGCGGATTGCTTGAAACCACGCCTTCAGTAAATAGCGAATTTAAATTGTCATACACGGTGCGGATAAATCCTGCCGGTAGTGAGATGATACGGCGCAAACTGCGAGTAAACCAGCGATCGGCATAATCGGTACCGCGAAATGGCGAAGAGATAAAAATCGCGCGATCGACTTGCGGCAGGGCTTGAAGTTTGAAGCGGTCACTGAGCGTTTTATTTTGCGCATGACGGACAAATGCCGCGTAGCCTGCTGAAAAATTATTCATCTGTGAGTAATTGGCAACCAGCGATTCGACTTTGGGCGTCAAGTCATCATTTGATACCAACAAACGCCCAATCACCCCACCCATACTATGACCAATCAGCACCGCATGTTGACTGGCAACGTCCTGCTGCTTAGGATCGACAATTTTAAAAGTGCGTTCAATCAAGTCATAAATTTGGTGGCGGTTTTCTAGCATCGGGATATTGGTTGGATAAAAAATCTGCCAAACTTGGAAGTTTTCGCGAAGTTTTGGGTCATTAAAAATGTCATTGGTCAGTCCAATCCAAGTTTCAGGACTCGATGCCAACCCATGCATCATGATAATCACGCGCTTATTAGGATTGTAAGGCTCAAGCATAAATAAATGCGGCTGGGTTTGCTGATACGGCGAGGAAAACATACTAAAATAGCTGATATTGCCTAGGCGATTGTCCTGTGACCACAAGCCGTAGGCTGCCGAAAAATTCGCCGATAGCGCAAAATCTTTGTTGAGAATAGAGACACTTTTAAACTGATAGGGATCATAAATATTGAGCGAAAAATCGGTGGTTTTTTGTACCTCATCAATGGTATTGCCTTTGGGCACCAACACCGCGGTCATAGGCAAATGCCCTGATTGGTGGATACGTTCTTCTAACGGTGTATCATTGGCATAGTGTTGCAACAAGTCAATAATCACCGCCGTATTGATGCGACTATTGAGTAGCGCCACATAATTGATACCAAAGCCATCGCGGCGACTGATGGTATTAAATTTTGATAAATTAATCTGGTAGCTTGAAATCAGTTTCATCGATGCCGATTTGTCAGTAAACGGCTGTCCATTGATACTGACACGCAGGTTGTTGCGAGTGATTTGATAATTTTCTGCCATTTTTTGATGATACAAGCGATCACCTAACGCATCGATGGCAGCGTAATACAAGTCCTGAATTTGGGTATCGCGTTGTTTTGGCAGATAATACAATTGTGACGGTTGTTGATTGACGACGGTTGGATTGAGGATATCGTACATCAAATAAATGTAAGAAAACCGAATCGATTGCAGCATATCGTCTTGAAAGGCGATAGTACAAGAAATTTCATCGGGTTTGGGCGCTACAATGTCGGTCTTGCCAACCAAATTTTTGGCATAGTCTGTGGTCAAATCTTTTGGCGGATTGGTACAAGTTTTGGCTTGCTGGCGCTGCTGGGCAGAGGCATAAAACAGCTCGCTAATTGCGCCATAAATCCCTTTATCGGTATTAAGATCTGCTTGCTTGAGCGTCACTACACAGGCAGGCATATTTGCCAAGCATTTCTCTTCATCTAAACCTGCCTGCACTAAACGGCTTTTGGTGTCAGAACTCAAGCGGTTGCCCGATAACACGCTGACGCGCTGATCTATGATGGCTCTTGCAGTATCGCGGCTACCGATTTTGGTGGTGGCGCAGCCACTAAGGGTGATGATAGTAACCAATGTCGTCGCTGTGATGAGAGACTTTTGACAAAATCTAGTAGATTGGTTTGTTAGCGGCATGGTGATTTACTCGGCTAAAATAGAGCAAAAAAGAATAGAGCAACAATGGATATCGCAAAAAATGCAACGCAAAAAATCTGCCTATCACTGAATGATAGGGTGAAAAAAATCACCATGCTAAAATTCAACTATGATGGTGAATTAGCATGGTGACTTAGCAGTGATATTAAACCACGGCTAGGGTATGAACGCAAAAAAATTATTGAACGACTTTTGCAGGGATATCCCAAATATAGTATTTACCGCTATCAATGATGCGTAATTGTTCATCGATATACGGATTGTCTGGGTTTTTGGCCTTAAATTCCGTTAACCGTTGAATGGCACGGTCTTTTTTGTCATCCAATAAATCCGCTTGCGCCAAACTTTGCGTAGCTTCTAGATAGCCCATTTTTTCGGCTTTTTCTAAGTATTTGGCACCTTCTTTAAAGCCGCCACCCTCAGCGAGCATTGCGCCATATAAGAAGTTGGCTTCTGCCGTGTCATTGAGCCTCACGGCACGGGCGATATAATTGCCTGCACGCACGGCATAATCAGAACCTAAATCCAGATTGCGACCCATCGCATTGAGTTTTGCTGCACGCAGTAGCACCTCATAAGAGGCATTTGGATTTTGTGCGTAGGTCTCAATCCATGCGGTCAATGATTTGAGTCGCTCAGTGGTGTTGTAGCGCTCAGTACGGCTCGAAAAAACAGGGGGGTAGTGACGTGCCATTGGGGTAACATAAGTAATAAAATCGTCTAACACGCTGACATCTAACTGTGTACTATTATCCGTGGTTCTTGGAACCAAAATGGTTTTTATTGTTGAGATATTACTAAGCGTTAAAGTCGGCAGTGGGATATTGGCAAGATTTTGCGCTGAAATATCCGTGCCTACCAATTGTACGCTGTTGGTAGATGGATAAATCACGTTGGCAACCGTGGGGGCGGTCAAGACAGGCACTATCATTGAACCTGTATTTGAGGTGGCTGACGGCGTTGTCGTTTGCGGGGTAGTATTCTTCACGCTATTACTGACTGTATCAGCCGATTTTTCAGTTGATTTTTTCGTGTTTTTGGCTTTGGCAACCGTGGTTTTTTTAGTGGCTGTTGTCTGGGTAGCGGGTTTTGCCCCGGTGGTTTTGGTGGTGGTCGTCTTAGTCGTTGTTTTTGCGGTTGCAGCCATTGCTACAGTGGCATTGGTTGCCATCAAAATAGCTAAGGTGTAGGCTAGGGGGGTATAGACTAGGGGTTTTACCATGTGAATCATTGAAATTTCCTTAAAAAATTGGGTGGGATAGATTGCACAAATCAATCAGCTTATCCCATAGTAACAATGTAAAGCAACAATCTAAAAATACTATCAAAAAAAAATAAAGTTATTGTTATATTTTTACGCCAAAACAGCGCGTTTAAGCAAGGTTATAGCAATAAACACGCAGCAAACGATTGAGCCTGTCAATCAGGCTCATTTAAACACGCTCGGCTAAACATGCTTGTTTAAATATGATACGCCACCGTTTTCATGCAATTAGCCAAAAAACGCATCGTGGTTTTGATGGGTAGGGGCAATGGGCTGGCGCCTGATTCGACTGCTTTATCACGGTGATGTAATTCTTCTTTATCCATTTGGCTTAAAATCTCAGCGCTGCGTTTATCTTGGGCAGGCAGCTTACCAAGATGGCTGTGCAAATGCTCGCTGACTTGGGTTTCTGTCTCTGCGACAAACCCCAAACTAAACTCATCAGAAATCAATCCCGCTACCGCACCCATGCCAAACGATAGCCCATACCAAAGCGGACTAAAAATACTGGGATGGCTACCCAATTCATTTAACCGCGTCTCACACCATACCAAATGGTCAATTTCCTCTAGCGCAGATTGGTGCATGGCTTTTTTGACTGTTGCTTGTTTGGCGGTAAATGCTTGACCGTGATACAGTCCTTGCGCGCACACTTCGCCCGTGTGATTGATACGCATGAGGCCTGCGACATGACGCGCTTCTTCCACGGAGAGTTTTGGCACATCGGGGCTAGAGACAGGCAAAGGACGGGTGCTAGGATTGCTGTTTGGAATAAACGAGCGAATCGCCCGATCAAAGAAGACAATATTGCGGTCTAGCTTACTGAGTGATAAGTTGTTTTGTGTTGGTTCAATCGACATAGGCGCTCTATTCAAAGTGTTTGCAATCGCTATTATGCGCAGAATATGGCGTTAATTCTACTCAATATCACAACTTTTGACTAGCAAATCTATGTAGCTGATGGGCGATTTGGCTATTTTGTAAAAATCCCGTGATAGGCTGGGCAATCACGGGATGTTATGTGATAACGATATATTATACGGGTGGTAATTGTGAACGGTAAGCTTCTGCAAAGTTATGACCCGTCAAGGCTTCAGTCGCTTTGACCGTGACATAGCTACCTGGGGCATCGCCATAGGTTGGGATTTCTTTACCTTGGCTATTTTGACCGACAACACGGGCATTGATTTCGTTGCCCTCAAATGGTTTGATCCAGTCATGCCATCTTGTCCACCATGTGTCTTTAACATAGGTGGCGTCTTTGTACCATTGGTCAGCGTCCGCAGTGTAGTTATCATTAGTGTAATAACCATATTTACTACCAGGGGGGTTCATGATACCCGCAATATGACCTGATTCCCCCAACACAAATACTTTTTCACCGCCAAATACTTGCGTGCCTGGATAACAGCTTTTCCATTTTGCGATATGGTCTTGCAAGGTTGCGACCATAAACACAGGGGTTTTAACTTTTGATAAGTCAATTTTCACGCCGTCAATTTCAACCCCACCCGGTTTACGCAGCAAGTTGTTGATATAGAACTCACGCAGTAGAAAATGATGCAGCGCAGCAGTCACGTTGGTACAGTCTGAATTCCAGTATAACAAGTCAAAAGGTACAGGACGCTCACCTTTGAGGTAATTTTGTACGTAGTAATTCCAGTATAGGCTGTTCTCACGGAGTAGGCTAAATGACACGCCCATCATTCGCCCGTCAAACACGCCTTTGTCGGCGTTCTGCTTGTCAATCGCCGCAACGATTTTATCATCGATAAAGACACCGATATCACCTGGATCTGAGAAGTCAATAATAGTCGCCCAAAGTGTCGCACTGGCAATACGGCTTTCTTGCTTGGTCGCGGCAAGATAGCCTAACGTCAATGCGGTCAACATACCCCCAATACAATAACCTGTAATATTGATGGTTTTTTCACCTGTGATGGCTTCAATTTGATCCATCGCCGCAAGCACACCGTCTTTCATGTAAGTGCTCATGCCAACATTTTTGTACTCAGGCGTCGGGTTCGCCCAAGAGATGACATAAACCGTATGACCTTCGTTGACAGCCCAATGCACAAACGAGTTGTTCTCACGTAAGTCCATGATGTAGAATTTGTTGATCCAAGGCGGCACCATCAACAACGGACGTTGTTTTACTTTTTCAGTTGAAGGGTCATACTGGATGAGCTGCATCATGTGGTTTTCAAATACCACTTTTCCTTTCGAGGTGGCGATGTTGTCACCCACCCGAAACGCACTCTGGTCAGTCATACGGATATTGAGTGTATCAGCGCTATTACCCATGTCCTCAGCCAACTGCTTCATCCCTTGAACCAGATTTTGCCCCCGACTTTCGATGGTCAAACGTAGTACCTCTGGGTTGGTCAATAAGAAGTTGGTTGGGGCTACTGCATTGATCCATTGGCGGGTAAAAAAAGCCAAGCGTTGACGGGTTTTTTCATCAATACCTTCAACGCCATCAATCGCATCCATCATCGCTTGGGTAGTTAATAAATAATACTGTTTTAGGAAGTTAAAAATAGGATTGTCCTCCCATTCTTCATCACTAAACCGTTTGTCGCCTTTTTCCGGGCTTGCCACTGGGTCGATTTTCTTACCGGCAAATTGTTGCAGTGTGTTTTGCCACAAGTGCATTTGGTCTTTAAACAACTGCAATTGGTCTTCAACCATCGTGCCTGGGTGATTGGTCACCATCTGACCCATTTTACGCCAACCATCCATTAAATCCATCATGATGGAAGTATTGGTATACTGCGGCGCTTGGTTGGCACGCATCGATTGCTGTGCAATCTGTTGGCTCAGTTTGGTCATATTGCCAAAAAATTCGCTATAGAATTCACCGACCGCAGCATTGTAAGGTGGAATACTAGAGGCCATGTGAGCAAATGGATTGGTTTTACTCAAAAAATCCAGCGGATTTTGAGGTATGCCAAAAGCATTGTTACCAAAAGCATTATTGCCAAAGGGAAAATTGGCAAATGGCGTGTAGCCAAAAGCATTGGTATTGGTATTCTCTGCGCCTTGGGTGTTGGAAGTATTGCTATTTGAAGCGCTATTTGAAGCGTTGTCGCTTGAGGAATGGGCGTTCGCTCCTTGATATTGGGTGTCTTTATTGTCTGCCATGATAAGTCCCGTTATTATGATGTGCTTGATAAGAATTCGTTG
Source organism: Moraxella sp. CTOTU47618 (assembly GCF_032017425.1). NCBI lineage: Bacteria > Pseudomonadati > Pseudomonadota > Gammaproteobacteria > Moraxellales > Moraxellaceae > Moraxella > Moraxella sp. CTOTU47618. Next base: position 32,475 of record NZ_DALZPW010000008.1, read on the forward strand.
TGAATACGCACGCTTACTTAAAAATATGGTGGATTAGGCATCTGTCTAATCCACCACTTTTATAGATTCATAAGCCGCCATTCATCTATCAGGTAACACATAAATAGCGGTTTATAAATGATACAGTCTTAAGAATGACTACGATGCATCAAACTAATTATTTTGCTGCAGGGGTTGTTTTTGCTGCAGGTTTTACCGCTTCGCTATTTTGTGTTTGTGCTACATCATTAGCGGTGCGGGTTGCCGCAGCAGTCACGTTAGTCGCAGCTTTGTTCATGTTTTGGGTGGTTTGTTTAACCGCTTCTGACATTTGGTTTGCCGCTTTGTGCATGTTTTCGTTCACTTTGCGGTTAAAGTCTTCTGCTGTTTTTGATGCGTTGCTAGCAGCGCTTTGCATGGCATCTTGCATGCTGGATGCATTTTGGCTATAGATTTCATTCATCGCTGACATGACTTCATTACGGATTTCGTTGCCAAGCTCAGTCAAACGCTGTGCATCTGACAACATTTTTTGACCCAATTGGTTGAGCAGCTCAGTTTGTTTTTGGTTAAAGCTTGAAGCCGCTTCTGGAGAGTCAACAGAAGAAACATTGCGAAGTTGCTCAAGACCCATCTCTGAGTAATGACGCATTGTTTCTAGAGAAAAGTCAGTCATTTTTTCCGCATTTCGTAACATCGCTTGGTTGAAGCGCGACCATGGTGCGTACATTTGACGTGAACCATCTTTCATTTTATCCATAAAATCGTTGTTCATAATTGACCTCATTAAGCTACCAGAAAAAATAAGAAAGGTTTAAACACCACCAAATTACAATCCATCTTTTAATCAAAAATATGACTAAAATGAATGTGATAAGATTTAAGCATAGTCTATTTGCTTGATATTACAATATCATGAAAAATGGCTAAATTAAACCTTGCGAGGAGCTTAAAAGTAAAAAACAATCGCTATTTATGTTAATATTTGTAATAGTATAATCAACTAGACAGTAAGAGGCTGTAACCGATAAAAATCGGTTATATCTTACCATTCATCCTAAAAAAAGTTGACAGGTTTGTCACTTTTAATTATTGGTTTCTATCGTGATTGCCTGCTCAAGTGATAAAGCTAATTCAAGTTGTTCATCGGTCAATATGACATAAATTTGTTTGTCATCGTCTGAGTTGATTCGTAAAATCGGCACATCAATACGACCATCGATATTTTTATCGGCATCCAAACTAAAACCTAAAAAATCGAGTTGTTCGACAATCATCTGACGGATAATCGCCGACTGCTCACCTATCCCTGCGGTAAAGATAAGCGCATCACAGCCTTTCATACTAACCATCAGGCTTGCGATTTCTTTGGCGGCATGCGTGGCAAAATACGCCAATGCAAATTTGGCGCGTGGGTCATCGCTCGCGAGCAAATCACGCACGTCATTGCTAATTTCAGATAAACCAAGCAACCCCGACTCTTTATATAGGCATTGGTTCATTTGCTCGAGCGTCCAACCTTGCTCGACCATATATAAAATCACCCCAGCATCCAAATGACCCGGACGGGTACCCATTGGCACGCCATCTAATCCACTAAAGCCAAAGGTACTGTCTTTCGACTCGCCATTGTCGACCGCGGTGATACTACAGCCACTACCCAAATGCGCGATGATTAAGCGTTTTTTGGCAATCTTTGGGAGATAAGTTTCAAGTTTGCGCATAATCGCCTGATACGATAAACCATGAAAGCCATAACAGCGCACGCCTTGATCGCGCAGCGATTTTGGCAGCGCATAGCTAGACCAAATCTCTGGGCGATGGTAGTGAAAGGCGGTATCAAAGGCAGCGATGTGCACCAGGTTTTTATCCATGGCTTGCAGCGCGTTGACCACAGATAGGGCGGGGGGCTGATGTAGCGGACAAATCGGTGATAACTCCACCAAATGCGCCATCACTGTCTCGTTAATCACCACAGGAAAATGATAGCGTTTGCCACCATGAACCACTCGGTGGATACAGACAATCTCACGCGCGGGAAAGGCCTGTTTGACACGAGTAAACAAGCTTACCGCGGTGTCTGTCAGGCTATCTTGGGGTTCCCAGTCAGACAAAGATTGTGGCATGGCGTGCCAGACTTTGTTTTTGGTTTTTAGATTGATATTGACATCAAACAAGGGTGACCACGCAAGGGGGGATGAGTCGACTGCCTTAGCCGTGTCATACGCCGCCATTTTGATAGTCGCTGAACCTACGTTAAAAGTCACCACAATCGGGTGAGTCGAGTCAGTATGCCTCATTACAGAATCGTTCATGCTAGTCACCTCAATTAATCTCAAGTAACCTGAATTAACATCAAGCTTGTTTACGCTTTTGCGCAACGTAGGCGCCAAGGGCAATAGAATACAGGCGGTCGAGTTCATCATCCGAACGACTGGTCAACACAATCGGCACTTTTGAACCCATGACAATGCCAGCGGCTTTAGCTTCGCCCAAATAAATTAACTGTTTACCTAGCATATTGCCCGCTTCTAAGTCAGGTACCAGTAAAATATCGACATCGCCGGTGACAGGTGAGTGGATATGTTTGATATCCGCAGACTGTTGGCTAATCGCATTGTCAAACGCTAAGGGTCCATCAAGCAAGGCGCCGGTGATTTGACCCCGGTCTGCCATTTTGCATAACGCCGCGGCATCAATGGTCGATTGCATTTGCGGTTTGACTTCTTCAACCGCTGCCAAGATGGCTACTTTAGGCTGCGCAATGTCTAGCGCGTGCGCGAAATCAATCGCATTTTGCAAAATGTCTTTTTTGGTCAGCAAATCTGGCACCACGTTGAGTGCGCAATCGGTCAAGGTCAAAAGCTTGTGATACGTGGGACTTTCCATTAACCACACGTGGCTCATACGGCGCTCGGTGCGTAGGTTTTGGGTTTTATCAATCAGAACACCCATTAACTCATCGGTATGCACCGAACCTTTGATGATAAAGTCGGCTTGCTGTTCACGAACCATTTTTGCGGCGATTTCAACCGCGTCATGGCTATGCTCAGCATCCACTAACATAAAGCCTGAAATATCTAAATTGGCGTCAGTAGCGGCTTTTTCGATTTTGTGTTTTGGACCGATCAAAATCGGGGTGATGATGTGGTGCTGATGTGCTTGAATACAAGATTGCAAGATGATATCGGTAGTAGGATGCACCACCACGGCGGGGAGAGGCGAGACAAAGCGCCCTTGTGCTAAAAGCTGCGAAAGTTTGGTTAACATCGTGTTGCCCTTATGAGTTGACATAAATAACACTGAGCACTCAGGTTTTGATTAAGCGAGCGGTAAACATTGACATAAACAGTAGTATGAACCCATGACATGACAGCAAGATGAATCGGTTGTTACGGTGTGTTTGCCGCGCCGCTTAACTTATTAGCTTAGCTTATCTTAACTTAATTTGGCTTAACCAAAGCTAGCCTGAGTCAACTAATCTCGGTAATACCGGCACCGATAATTTTACTGATGCCCCCTGTTTGCGGCACTACTTGGATTTGACTGCTGATTCTATCTTTCAGCGCCTGAATATGGGAAATCACCCCAATTAGCTTGCCCGATTGCTGTAGGTTGGTTAGGGTGTCGAGCGCTACATCGAGTGCTTCTTCATCCAGCGTACCAAAGCCTTCATCCAAAAACAGCGAATCTACTTGCATGCGGTGACTGGCCATATTTGACAGTCCCAATGCAAGCGACAAGCTGATAATAAAACTCTCACCGCCTGATAGATTTTTACTGGTACGGATTTGCCCGCCTTGGTAATTGTCCATCACATTGAGCATCAAGGGCTGCTCGCTATCAGCTATCAGTAAATAACGGTCGCTCATTTTTTTGAGCTGTTCATTGGCATGGGCAACCATGATATTAAAGGTCAAGCCTTGGGCAAAGTTACGAAATTTTTTGCCATCGCTTGAACCAATCAATTGATGCAATACCTTCCATTCTTCGGTATGGTTGCGCTGTTGGTTGATGGCATCTAATAGTTGCTGCTGATTTTGTTTAAGGGCTTCATTGGCTGCTAGCTGCTGCTCAACGGCGCCCAATTGTTTTTGATCCTCGCTAAATTGCTGTTGCAATTGCCCAAGCGCATCAAGCAATTGCTCAAGTGACAGCGCAGTTTGGGGATGATCGAGTAACTGCTGCTGTATGCGTTTGGCTTCAGACAGTAGGTTATGATTGCGCTGCTGACTATCATGGAGTTGATTGGCAAGCTGTTGTAAGCGTTCCCGCTCGGTATCGACCAAAACCGCAGCGCGATAATCGGCGTCATCCACAAAACCCAATGTCGCAAAACGCTGCTGAATATCGGCTTGTAGGGTTTGCTGGGCAATTTTTAGTTGGGTAGTGCTAGTGGTCAAAGATGCGATTTGTTGTTGCAAAATCTGCAGCTGACTTAGCTGCTCATGAAAAGCTGTTTGGCTGGCTTGATAATCCTGCAAAGCCTGATTTTTTGCTTGGACTAATGCGTGAGAGACGATGTCTACCGCTTGTTCGCCAAACAAGGCGTATCGCTGCGCCTGTAGCTCGCTAATCTCTCGCGCCAATGCTTGCTGTCGCTGACGGGCTTGGTGTTGATTTTGGGTTAAATGTTGCTGATCTGCCACCAATCGGGTGAGCGTTTGCTCAATACCTGTGATGGTGTCATTGATATGGCTAAGCTTAGTTTCTAATCCTTGATAGCGCTGTAAAAGTTGCGCAAGGGTATCGATATGCTGATTTAATTGGGCATTCGCATCCTGTGTGGTATCAAAGCTAAAAGTGCGTTCGCGCGTTGCAAACGGCATCAGCAACGTGTCAATGCGCTGCATTACTTGATGTTGCTTATCGGCGATAACCAATTGCTGGGCATCAATATCGCGGATTCTGTCTTGGCGATGTTGCTGCTGATTGTGTAGCAGGGTTTGTTGCTGCAAAACATCATGGTATTGCTCGGTTAATGTGGCTAATCGCTGCTGGGTTTGCTGCTGCTCGGATTGTACGGCTTCGATTTGCGTCAGTGACTCTTGCAGTGCTACCAAAGCCTGCTGATTGTTGGTTTTTTCAGTCTGGATTGTCGTCGCCAATGTTTGAACGGCTTGGTGGTCTATATCATTATCAGCGTTAGAGGCTGTAACGGACGGTAATGTTTCAATTGCCTGTTGTACAGGCTTAGCATGTATAAGGTGTTGGCTGGCAAGCTGTAATTGATTTAATAAGCGTTGGTTGTGTGCCTGTAGGTGCTGCAAATGCTCATTGAGCTGTTGCTGGTTATTTGTGAGTGCATGCTCTTCAAGTAATAACTGCTGTAATTGGCGATTGATGTTATCAAGCCGTTGTTTGGCAATCGCTAATTGTTGCTCGGTATCATCGGGCGTGTAGGGCTGATGGGTGGCGAAAGGATGCGCGGTTGACCCACACAGCGGGCAAGGTTCGCCGTGGCGTAATTTATCGCGCTCCTCGGTTAAATTTTGAATTTTTGCCAATAAAATCAAGTTGCGGTTTAACAATTCGACAGTCTGCTCGGCGGCTTGTTGCTGCTGCTCGCTAGTTAGTCGTTGGCTAGCAATCTGAGCCAATTGAGTTTGACCATCGGCTAATTGCTGCGCAAATTGTTGATAGTGTTGTAGGTTGGTTTGCCAAGTCTGCACATCGCTTTGCATGGCGGCAAGCTGCTGGTCGGTTTGCCAATAAATTTCAACCTGCTGTCGCAATGCTGCTGCCGACTGCCCTTGTGTCAGATGATGTAAGTGACTGGTTTGGCTCTCTAAGTTTTGTCGATGCTCAGAAATTTGTGATTGCAACTGCGTGAGCTGTGATTGCAGAGCGCTGGCTTGCTGCTCATTGTGCTGAAAATCACCCTGTAGCTGCTGCTGTTCGTTGACTAAAGCCTGCGCTTGTTCACTGAGTGCTTGGCTAGATTCCTGTAGTTGGGTAAGGGAGGCCAATGTTTGAGGCAAGGTTGTTGCCTGGGGGATTTGCTGCTGCGCTTGGATGAACTGCTCACGCTGTGTTTGCTGGCTAACAAGCTGCTGCTGCTGACTATCAATGCTTTGGGCATTATGCGCCAATTGCTCACTAAGCTGTGACAACTGCTGCGCAATCTCTTGAGCGTACTGATTTTTTTGCCCAAGGGTAGTGTCAAGCTTGCGCACTTGGTTTAATAACATTTGGGCCTGTTGCCAGTCGTTTTCGGTTTGCTGGGCTTGTGCTTGACGCTCATCTTGGTTTTTTTGAGCAAGCTGGTAATTGCGTTCGGCGGTGGGTAGTTGGTGTTGGTAACCCGCAAGCTCACTGAGCTGTGCAGTCAATAAATCGCGCTGATAATCAAGTTTTTTAATATCACCCGACACTTCAAGGGCTTTTAGTGCGCGCTGTAGTCGGGTTTTTTGTGGGGCGAATTGGCTTTCTTGCTCGGCAAGGTCGCGTGCTTCATGCTCAAGTTGGTGAATTTGGTGCGTGTATGCGTCAAGGTTTTGTCGCCATAGCTTATCAGACTCGATTTTGGTCATGGCGGTTTTGGTTTGATTGACGATGTCCACCAAGGCGTTTTTTTGTGAGGTTAGGCTTTGTACTTCTTCATCAGATAACACCGTCATGCCTGATAAGCGATCCGTGAGGGTCTTAAGTTCAGCGTCTGATTGGGTTTTAAACTCGTGTACTTTTTTTGAGATATCGCCATAGATTTCGGTGCCGGTGATTTCTTCGAGCAGATTGGAGCGCTCATCGCTATTGGCTTGCAAAAAAGCGGCAAAACTGCCTTGCGCCAGTAGCATGGCACGGGTAAAACGGTCAAAATCCATGCCGGTGAATTCAGCGACCAGTTTTCTAGTTTTTCTGGTTTGGGTTTCAAGCGGTGGTAAATCTGCAGCGTCATCGGTAAAAGGGGCGATTTCGTGCATCGGCGATTGCAAGTTGCCTTCGGGTTTTTTTCTGGCGCGCTTTTGTAGCCAGGTACAGCGATAACTGCCACTTTTGGTGGCAAAAATTACTTCGCTTCGACATTCGCCGGTATGGCGTGACATGAGGTCATTTTTGCTTTGGGTAATCTCGCCCAAGCGTGGCGTCGCACCGTATAAGGCAAGACAAATGGCATCTAAAATGGTGCTTTTACCCGCCCCTGTCGAACCTGTGATGGCAAAAATACCTTCATCGGCATACGCGGCATGACGAAAGTCAATTTCCCATTCGCCTTGCAATGAATTAAGGTTTTGAAAGCGTAGCTTTAAGATTCTCATTGCTGCCCCCCTTGCAAGCTTTCAAGCACTTCAGTATATCTCGACCATAGCATGGGTTTTTGCTCTTCTAGCACTTGATGGGCAATTAGGCAGCGTTCAAACACTTGTGTTGGGTTTAACTCTTCAAGTGATTCATCTATGCGCTGGCTTTGCATCACCTGATCGCGTTTTTGCTGATTTTTGATGCGTAGTACTTCAAGCCTAGAGTCTTTAACCAGTTCTGCAATTTTTTCTGATAAATCACCCACGACTTCTTGCCCGTCATACACCACTTCAAGCCAAACCGATTGTTGGGCTTTTTTTAGGCTGTGTAAGCGGGTTTTGATGGTTTGCCAATCACCTTTGAGCGTTTGTATGGGTTGGAACACAGGAACAGGCAGCGATTGCAGTAAGGTAGTATCGCTAAGCTTGGCTATATTGTAAGGTTGCCCAATAATTTGTCCATTAGGTTGCCCACTGAGATGATCACTGGGTGTATCATATCCTGCTTTATGGGTCGCTTGAGCATCAACCTCTGCGTTAATCCCAGCCTCTGCATTTATCGCGCCAAGCATGGATGATTCAGGCAACGCTTCATCCGCAAATAAATCCATCGACGTATGGCTCACCATTTTGCGTTTTTTGACAGGGGTTGGCTCAGAAACAAGCGGCTTTTTTTGAATGGTTAAAGTCTGTAATGGCTGTGACAGTAAATCAGAGTTGGCATCAAATCGCAGCAAATGCACTTGTTTTTGCTGGCGACTTTCACCAAAACCCATGGCAATGGGTGAGCCAGCGTAACGGATGTGTGGTTGTCCGCCAACCACTTGCGGAATATGTAAATGCCCAAGCGCCACATAGTCAATCTGGGGGTGGAAAATCTCGGCACCGATACTACCAAGTGAGCCGACATACAAATCACGCACCCCATCGCCTTCCATCGTTTGCCCGCCGACGGTAAATAAATGCCCCGTTGCCACAATCGGAATGCTACGCTTATATTTGGCTTGCAGCTGCGCTTGTTGCGCAATAGCAATATCGGCAATCTGTGCATAATGGGCTTTGATGCCTTGGGCAAGTTTGCGTTCTTTATCATCAAGGCGTTCGCCATGCCCCACGGTTCGCACATCACGGTCACGCAAGTAGGGCACAGCCATGACAATGAGCTCAGGTTGCCCTGCTTTATCTAATAACGTAATCACTTCGTCAGTCGGCGTATCTGTCATACTACCGATGATATGGATGTTAAAGGCTTTGAGTAGCTGTTTGGGTGCCTCCAAAAAACTGGCCGAATCATGGTTGCCCGCGACGATAATCACATGGCGGCACTCGGTATGGCAAACTTGACTTAAAAAATCATAGTATAAATTTTGCGCTTGGTTACTGGGTGCGGTGGTATCAAAAATATCCCCTGCAATCAATAGCACATCGACTTTTTGCTCACGCAGCGTCTGTAACTGCCAGTCTAAAAACTGCTTAAATTCATCGTAGCGTGGCTTACCATAAAGCCTACGCCCCAAATGCCAATCTGATGTATGTAATAAAGTGAGCATAAAAAATTATGCCTCTGTGGCGGGCTTCGCTGAAGTCATGGACTCAGAGTCTGCGGTGGCTGGCGCAGATGCCAATTCGCTATCGTGTAACCCTTGGGCAAACAAGCGACCCAATAGATTAACATCATCGACCCGCGCATAATTGAGACGGGTGACAAACGCCAAGCGGCGATGCGGACCGGCTTCATTAAGCGGCACTAAAGACACATTGTCAGTTTGCTGGCGCACTTGCCCAGCTGCCATTTGCGGGACTAGCGTGGTGCCCATACCGCTGATAGCCATTTGAATTAACGTATGCAGGCTCGCTTCACTAAAGGCGTGTTTGACGCGGCTTTTATCCAGATGACACACCGATAGCGCATGATCGGTCAAACAATGTCCTTCGCCTAGCAGCATCAAGTTACTGTTAGCTAACTCATCAGCATTGATGCTGGGTAAGTTGGCGTGTTTACTGTCTTTAGCAAATACCGCCAAAAACTTTTCTGACCAAAACTCAAATGATAACATGCCGTCAGTATTATAAGGCAGCGCAATAATGGCGGTATCAATCGCGCCATAACGGACTTTTTCAAGCAGTCGCTCAGTTTGTTCTTCTACCACATTGAGCTGAAATTGTGGGAATTGTTGGCGCAGTAGCGGCAATACCTTGGGCAGCAAAAACGGCGCAATCGTTGGGATGATACCAATCGTCATCGGGTAGGCGAGTGGGGTTTGGTGCGTCTGGGCGCGGGTCACCAAATCATTGACTTCGGCAAATATCCGCGTGGCTCGCTCAAGAATTTCCTCCCCAATCGGGGTGATTAGCACTTGCTTGTTGTTACGCTCAAAAATTTGGGTATCAAGCTGCTTTTCCAGCTCTGCAATCCCCAAGCTTAAAGCAGATTGTGAGATATTGCACTCTTCTGCTGCCCGTTTAAAATGCTTGTATTTGGCAACTGCCAATGCAAATTCTAATTGTCGTAATGTAATCATGGTTTGAATTTTAACCTTTAAAATAGCGTAAAATCTTCGCTAACGCGTTTTAGTTAAAGATAAATAAAAAGATAAAAAGGTAAAAAAACTGACGGCTACCCTAGCAAAAAACACGCAAAAGATGCATGCTAAAAACTTCAATCAACCGAATCATTTCAAATTTAGTTTACCATTTTTGTGTGCTTTTACGAGTGGAATATTTTTTAATCTATCATTAATTTGGTTTTGGTATTGAATTCATTATCGAGTCTTTCAAAATAATTACAAGATAGCCTAAAGATTGAAACTACAAGGCAAAAACCTCAAGGTTAATTTAAAAATTTAATCAATCAATTAAAAACTTTAAACTAGACTGAATCTTAAATTGTACTAAGATAGACCCATCGATAACAACGTTTGGTGTGTAAAAAATAACAACCGACTATAGCCTAACAAGCTAGAAGCCTAAAAAGCTAGGTTGCCAATGACATCAAATTTGTGTTATCAATATAGCACTCACTGATTTGGCTTTGTCAAATGGTGATGTTGCTAAATTTTTAACCACAACAATAGCTTATATAAGGAAAAATCCATGGCTGCAATTATCAACCAAACCATTCCAGAATTCAAAACCCAAGCATATGTGAATGGTGAATTCAAAGAAATTTCATCTGATGACGTTAAAGGCAAATGGGCAGTGTTTTTCTTCTACCCACATGACTTTACTTTTGTTTGCCCAACTGAACTTGAAGACATGGCAGACCATTACGAAGAAATCAAAGCATTAGGCGCGGAAGTGTATGCGGTATCGACAGACACCCATTTTGTACACAAAGCATGGGCAGATGCGTCACCTGCAATCGCTAAAGTAAAATACCCAATGCTTGGCGACGGTACTGGTAAAATCACCCGCGGCTTTAACGTGATGATTGAAGAAGACAACGCTGCCCTTCGTGGTACTTTCTTGGTAGACCCAGACGGTAAAATCAAAGTGGCAGAAATTCATGACTTAGGTATCGGTCGTTCTGCCAAAGACTTAATCCGTAAAATCCAAGCGGCTCAATACGTGCGTGACAACGACGGTGAAGTATGTCCAGCGGCATGGGAAAAAGGTAAAGAAACCTTAAAACCAAGCCTAGATTTAGTAGGTAAAATCTAATCTTGATGTTCTAATGTTTCATTGACTGACAATTAGATAAAATTAAAAAACCTCAAATTGAAAGATTTGGGGTTTTTTTTATTCAACGACTGTTGTTAACAATGATAAAATCAGCTTCTTTGAAGCTTGAGAAAATAACTGAGAAATTAACCATGGATAGCGCACAAACCACCCACCAAACTGGCAGTCAGACCACAAGTAGCCATCACGCCTTGCTGTGGGCAGGGGCAGCTGTATCAATCGCTGAGATTTTGACGGGCACCTACCTTGCGCCGTTGGGATGGGAGCGCGGCTTGTTAGCGATTGTCATTGGGCATATGATAGGTGGGGTGCTATTTTTTCTAGTGGGCTATATTGGGGCAACCCAACGCAAAAGTGCCATGGAAACGGTGAAGGGTAGTTTTGGTTTTCAAGGTGGGATGCTTTTTGCTTTGCTAAATCTTTTGCAATTGGTCGGTTGGACAGCCATCATGATTTATGATGGGGCATTGGCGGTCAATGGGATTTGGGCTATCGGACAAGCGGCCTGGTGTGGCGTAATTGGCGCACTGATTGTACTGTGGCTGTGGATGGGCAACCGCTTCTTTGGCAAAATCAATGCGTTGGCGGTAGCGGGGTTATTTATTTTAACGCTTATTTTGTCGTTTAAATTATTTAAGTTAGGCGCTGGGGATGTGGTAGCGACAAAAGACGTGGCAGCAGCGATGAGCTTTGGGGCAGCGGTTGAGCTCGCAGTCATTATGCCATTATCATGGTTGCCACTGGTGAGTGATTATACGCGCCATGCGCAAAAACCTTTGCAAGCGACGCTCGTGAGCACCGTGAGCTATGGGGTGATGAGTGCGTGGATGTATGCGATTGGACTGGGCATGGCGTTGTATACCCAAACGTCGGATTTTGCCCAAATGCTATTACAGCTTGGATTGGGCGTGACTGGGTTATTGTTGATTGTACTTGCGACGGTGACAACCACGTTTTTGGATGCGTACTCGGCAGGCGTGTCGGGTGTCTCGCTGTGGCAAAAACTCCCAGAAAAAGGCTTGGCAATTGGCATTACCCTCATCTGTGCCATCGCAGCGATGCTGTTTCCAATGGATGATATCACTGAATTTTTATACTTTTTAGGCTCAGTGTTTGCGCCAATGGCAGCCATTCAGATTGTGGACTTTTTTATTTTAAAAAATACCGGTATCAAACAGCGTTTTAATGTCAAAAATTTGATTGTCTGGGCGATTGGTTTTTGCTTGTACCGTTATTGGCTTGCCCATCCACTCGATATCGGGAATACCTTGCCGGTGATTATAGTGACGATGCTATTATGCTTCTTGGTTAATGTATTCACAAAAAAATAATGCCGTCAGCCACGCTTAAACCAATTTTTTTATAGTCCAATTTTCTTAAAGTAGGGTTAATTGGTTGATTTAAGCCTTACACTCGCTATCAATAGCAAAAGCCCTGTCACAACGAACAGGGCTTTAATCAAAAAATCGAATTTAGCTTAGAACTTATTTGTTTTTATTGTCTTCTAAGATTTTGTAGATTTCATCCTTTAATTGCAGTTTTTGTTTTTTTAATGCTTCAATTTCGTCGTCACGGCTGCCTGCTGCAACAGGATCTTTTTCTAGGTTAATGATTTGAGCATCTAATTCGTTGTGTTTATCAAATAATTTTTCAAAGTGTTTATCAGAAGTTTTTAGTTTGCTAATAAGTTCGCGATGTTCTGGAAACATAGTCTTTTCCTTTTTTTGGTTGTATGTGAAAAATAATGCAAAGGGGTCAATACATAAGACAAATTTGATTGAGTTTGTTTATTGCATTTGTCTTATTAGCATTGTAACGAAAAATTGTAGGGTTGACTATACGCTAATCGTTAACAATTGGTGATAGGGAAAAAGCCACACTATCAATGGATTGAAGTAATTTATGTATTAATACCCCACTCTCAACTTGAAATAAGCAAATCAAACTGAAGAGGCGGGTTACCAAGTTTTTTGTTGAGTACAAAGCACAGATTGTGTGAAAGAATCTTACGAATCAATCGATGAGACAAATGCCATAAATCTCTTGCTCGTACCCTTTGTATATTAAATCGTTCTGATAGCTGACCAATGACTGTTTCAACGATACGGCGGGCTTTCATCAGCCGTCTTACCACAGGTTTGGGTCTATCCTCTTTCATATTAGCTCTGAGTGGCGTTTGTAAATCCACGCCTTGAGCGTCGTAGTACGATGTCAGACTAGGGCTGATATACCCTTTATCAGCGCCAAGTAGCCCATGAATATGAGTGGTGATTTCTGGGGCAACCGCTCTTTCATCAACATTGGCAGGAGCAAAGGTAAAGCCTTTAATCATGCCCGATAAGTTAACAAGCAAATGTCCCTCAAAGCCATAGTATCTCTCTTGCTTAGCCGCACAGTAGCTAAAAGCCGCTAAGTCTTGATAGTTTTTATGCCGATAAGCGCGTCCATAATGACAGACGGGTATCGGAAAGCCATCCATAAAATGGATGTTGTCACGGCCCTCAAGTTCACTGACTTTATCTTGTATCTGCTGTTTGACTTGCCACAGATTGGCGCAGTGCTTTGCGAAGTTAGGGTATGAGCCGATGGCTGGAAACCAGTCTTGCCAATGCTGGGTAAAGTATTGCCAAATTTGTTTGTCTTGATCTAGGTGTAAAAATTCACCGACCATCTCCATGCAAATAACCTCAGGATCACTTAGCTTTGGCGCGTAACCTGCACTTCGCAAGGGTTTGGTGACGACTATTTTGTAATATTGCTCTACCATTAAATAGATATTTATGATAAATTCGTCTATGGGCATCTCACAACTCCATTGTATTCTTGGTCGAAAACAATAGATTAGTGAGGTGCTCTTCTTTTTTCAATCACTTTCGAAGTTGAGAGTGGGGTATTAAATGATCGTAATTAATTTTAACCTGCCATTCATAAAAGGAATTTATTATGGTAATAATCAGCCATAAAAAAAACACAGTTAATAATCTTCGTCATTCAAAAGAGTTGTTATTACTTTGTAGCAGTATGCTACTAATAGCTTGTAGCTCAGCACCTGCGCGTACAGGAACAGTGACTAGTGTAAGCGGTGATAATCGCGCCCCTACGACCGCTACCATCAAAGCTAATAGTCAGGTCGCCAAACAATTAAACCTTAACGATCAGCAAGATTTCACAGACGCGCGTCGCGGACTTATCGCCAGTCCTAAAGATTTGAAAATCCCATCCTCTAAAGACGCCTCGAAGAACGTCTGGAATATGAGTGCTTATGATTTTATAGAAGGTGAGGCTCCTGCTACAGTCAATCCTAGCCTGTGGCGACAAGCTCAGCTCAATAATATTCAAGGACTATTCGAGGTAACACCAGGTATTTATCAAGTTCGCGGTTTTGATTTATCTAACATGACGTTAATCAAAGGCGATAGTGGCTGGATTATTATTGATACGATGACCTCAAAAGAAACCGCGCGCTATGCTTATGACTTCGCTATGCAGCATCTAGCTAAGCGCTATCCGAATACAACCAACGTCAGTGCTATTTTATTTACGCATAGTCATGTTGATCACTTCGGCGGAGTATTAGGCATTGTTAGTCAGCAAGATATTGAGCGTAAGAAAATTCCAATTATTGCACCTGCTGGGTTTATAGAAGAAGCGACCAGCGAAAATATCATTGCTGGTAATGCTATGCTACGCCGCGCCGTTTACATGTACGGCAAAGACTTGGCGCGTGATGAATTCGGTCATATCGATACTGGCTTAGGAAAGAGCCCAGCTTTTGGAGAGGTCAGTATTACCAAGCCTACGGTATTAATTGATCGCACTCCTACTAAACTAAATATAGATGGCGTCAAGTTCGAGTTTCAGTACACGCCTGAGTCAGAAGCTCCAGCAGAACTAACCTTCTATCTACCAGAATACAAGGCTTTTGGCGGTGCAGAATTGGTGTCACGAAATATGCATAATCTGTATACGCTACGCGGTGCAAAGGTACGTGATGCTTTGAAATGGAGCGGTTATATAGAAGAGGCGCGTAATATATTTGGTGATGCCGATATCTATTTCGGTAGTCATCATTGGCCTATGTGGGGGCAAGACAATATTCAGAAATTCTTAAAGCAACAGCGCGATACTTATAAATTTATTCACGATCAGAGCGTGCGCCGTATGAATAAAGGTATGACACCAGGCGAGATCGCTGAAGATATTACTTTGCCTACTAGTTTGTCGCAGGAATTCTATAATCGCGAGTATTATGGCACAGTAAAACATAATGCACGTGCTGTCTACCAAGGTTATTTAGGATGGTACGATGGTAATCCTGCCCATTTAGATCCGTTACCTGATCCACAACGTGCTACCGCTTACGTCGATCTAGCTGGTGGTAGTAATAATGTATTATTAAAAGCGCAAAAAGCCTTTGATGAGGGTAACTATCGCTGGGCCGCTGAGCTATTGAATCATTTGGTATCGGTTGAACCCAAAAACATAGTAGCGCGCGAGCTGCTAGCGCGTAGCTATGATCAATTAGGCTATCAAGCGGAATCAGGACCGTGGCGTGATGTTTATTTGACCGGTGCTTTAGAGTTACGTCAAGGAACATCCAACACCAGCGTGAATCTTGCCGCTACTAAAGACCTATTATTACAAACGCCAGTCTCTAACTTTTTCGATACTTTAGCTGTGCGTTTAAAATCAGAAGATGCAGCTAATAAAGACACTAAGATAGTGATTAATTTTACGGATCTAAATGAAAGCCATCTCTTATGGATTGAGAACTCAGTGCTCCATCATCGTTTAGTTGATGATTCTAAGCCAGTAGAAGAGAAGGTTAATGCTACGTTGAATTTACCTCATGCTATGTTTGTCGATTTATTAGTAGGTGAAACAGATTTTAAAGGTATGTTGTTATCTAAAGAGTCTAAGGTTGACGGTAATCCACTTGGCTTGATAGGCTTCTTTAGATTGTTTGAGAAGCCTAATTCTTCATTTGGTATAGTGTTGCCAGATGAGTAAGGCAGCTTGTTTTCGACTATAACTATTAAGGCCTTGCTAACAGCAAGGCCTTAATAGTTATATATATTTTATTATCTCATTGCTTGGGTGAACTATCCATTTCTTGTAGTCGTTGAAAGACGGTGTCTGAAAATGGTTTGAAGTAATTCCATGACTTATATTTTTGATTGTACTGACCACCGCCTTCGTTACGCCATTGCTTTAGTATCTCAATGACATCATGGTTGTAGGTCACACACTTGATAGACATCATGCCTGAATTAAAGACCCTGACATCTACCCAAGCATGGTTGACGGTAAAGCGATAGATGGTATAGCCTTTATCAAAGCTTCCGTTGCTATTCTCATCAGTACTGCTCTGGCAATTATAAAGAGGCTCAGGTGATGGTGTAGGGGCTATTGTTAATGATTTCGGTGCTGGAAATATCCACTGCTTATTACTGACACAGTCTAGAATATAATCTTTGGCTTCCTCACTTGGCAACTCAATACCTTGTGTGAGGATTTCTCTCAAATCGATCTCAACGGTCTTAATACCTAATTGCTTAATAAAATCTGCTTTATCAGTATCGATGAAAGAAGTCACAGCAACTTCAATAAACATCATTTCTCCGTCAACCGTTGCGACTATATCAGGTCGAATACAGCCAACAGCTTGCTCTTCGATTAGTTGATCAAACTCCCAAGTTTTATCTTCACTATTTTCGTCATCAGGTAGTGATGGTAGTGTTAAATATTTCTCTTCCATAATGACTTGCTTAGCAAACTTGTGTAGGATACTTTCAGGGTGAATCGTGCAGCTTTCTTTATTACTTAGATGCGAGAAGTGATGCTCATTTTTCTCACCTTTACGAGCCACCACAGGTTCCGCGCATTCAAAGCAAAAACACATACAAGCCAGCCCTCGCTCGACTTGCTTAACATTGACGATTTGCTTCTGCTCATTAACAGCAATTGACATAGACATAGTTACCATCCTTTTGTTAGTTGGTTAGGAGTGAGGTAACTATGCGATAAAATTTGATCTTGAAATAGGCTGCTATAGGGATGTTAATAGGGGTTTAATCGGTGCAATTATATGGAAAACAATCACTTAGTAGTATTCAATGAACTGCATGATCAGCTGATGAATTATCCCCGTGATACGCTTTGGGATACGTATTTAAAGATTATCGTCAGCGAGCAGCTAAGAAAAATTGAGTATTCGGAGTATTAATATTTTGTTATATAAAATAATAAACGTTTTGTTTTTTAAAACATAGCTATCAACTTTCTCACATTGTCAAAGCCTGCAAAAATCACAATAATAAGGTTAACAAAATGACTTACCCAATGACTAGAAGGAAAATGCCATGTTAGATCAAGGTTTATTAGATGCAGTGAAAAGTTATAGCGAACGTATGACTCGCCCGATTGAGTTTGTGTTGGGTGAGGGTGAACATGAACAGCGCGCTGAACTGGTGGATTTTTTGACCCAAATTGCAGGCACTACTGATAAGATTAGTTTGAGTCAACAATTCGATGCCAATCTATCACCGATGAGTTTTAAAATCCGTAGCCAAGACAAAGATACGGGTATCATTTTTAGTGGTATTCCAGGTGGTCACGAATTTACCTCATTGATTTTGGCGATTTTACAATCAGGTGGTAGTGAACTCAAACTTGACCCAGGTATTCAAAATATCATTAAGGCGATTAAACAACCGCTAAAATTTGAAACTTTCGTCTCGTTGTCTTGCCACAACTGTCCTGACGTGGTGCAAGCGCTAAACCAATTTGCGTTACTCAATGACAACATCAGCAATGAAATGATTGATGGTGGTGTGTTCCAAGACATGATTAACGAGCGCAATATCCAAGGCGTACCTGCGGTATATTTAAATGGCAAACCTTTTGCCAATGGTAAAATTGACACTGCCAAACTCATTGAGAAACTGCAACAGCAATATCCAGATTTGATGAGTGGTGCCGCAGCAGCCGAACAGCTTGAGCAGCAAGATGTGACCATCATCGGTGGCGGACCTGCGGGTGTGGCGGCAGCCATTTATGTGGCACGTAAAGGCTTAAAAGTGACCATGGTAGCTGATCGTATCGGTGGGCAAGTGAAAGATACCCAAGATATCGAAAACTTGATTTCAATCCCATTGACCAATGGTAATGAATTATCTGCCAATTTTGTCAAACATATTACCGCTTATAGTATCACGGTTAAAGAAATGGTAAGCGTGACATCCATCACCGAAAATTCTGCACAAATAAATGAGCAAGGCGAGGATAAGCTAACCTACCAAATTACCTTGAATACGGGTGAAAGTTTTAGTACTCGTGCGATTATCGTAGCGACGGGGGCAAAATGGCGTAAGCTTAACATCAAAGGTGAAGATGAAAATATCGGTAGTGGCGTCGCATATTGTCCGCACTGTGATGGTCCGTTCTTTAAAGGCAAAGACGTGGCAGTTGTGGGCGGCGGTAACTCAGGGATTGAAGCGGCAATTGACTTGGCAGGCATTGTCAAACACGTGACAGTGTTAGAATTTGCTGACACGCTCAAAGCAGACCAAGTATTGATTAATAAAGCCAAAGAGCGCGATAATATCGATATCATGACAAGTGTAGCGAGCCAAGAGATTAAAGCAACTGATGGTAAAGTCAGTTCGCTAATTTACCAAGACCGTACCACCGGTGAAAACAAAGAATTGCCATTATCTGCTATCTTTGTGCAAATCGGACTGGTGCCAAACTCGGAAGTGGTCAAAGATTTGGTACAGGTGACCAAATTTGGTGAAATTGAAATCAATGAGAAATGCCAAACCAACAAACCCGGAATTTTTGCCTGTGGTGATGTCACTACCGTGCCGTTTAAGCAAATTAATATTGCGATGGGCGAAGGTAGTAAAGCGGCACTCAGTGCGTTTGAATACCTTATGTTGCAATAATTTTTCACCTTTTTTTTTAGTTATTTTTCAAAAAAAGCCAAACCTCATAGTTTGGCTTTTTTTTTGGCGGCTAATTTTTTTTGGCGAGTAACTTTTTTTGGCGGGCAATATGGTGTTGCCTTGTCAGTCTATATTGGTGCGGTAGGCATACTACCCAAAATCCGCTACAATAACTTGCAAACTATTAATAGCGATTTAAAGGAATAAATCATGACAACAGCAAATACTTCATCCATCAAGCAGGTCACGGTAGCCGGCGGCGGCGTACTGGGTTCTCAAATCGCCATGCAAAACGCCTTTTTTGGCTTTAACGTCACAATCTTTGATAAAGAACCCGAAAAGGTCAAAGAGCGCATCGCAAAACTCATGCCCATCTACGCCAAATTCTATGACAAAAGCCCAGTACAAGCCCAAGTAATCACCCATGCGATTCGCTATGTGACTGACTTAGGCGAAGCAGTGGCACAGGCTGATTTGGTGATCGAAGCCTTACCAGAAATCCTTGATATCAAAAATGAATTTTATAAAGCGCTGGCAAAGGTAGCCCCTAGCCACACGATTTTTGCCAGTAACAGCTCAACGTTGATTCCTAGCCAAATGGTCGAGGCTACAGGTCGCCCCGATAAATTTTTGGCGTTACACTTTGCCAACCGTATCTGGGTGAACAACACCGCAGAAGTCATGGGCTCAGCGCATACCGACCCTGCGGTATTTGACAGCATTGTTGCTTATGCCAAAGCCATTGGCATGGTGGCGTTACCACTCAATAAAGAACAGCCTGGCTATATCTTAAATACCCTATTAGTGCCTTTTTTAAATGCCGGCATGCACTTGTATGCCAATGACATTGCCGATCCCCAGACCGTTGACAAAACCTGGATGATTGGCACAGGCGCACCGATGGGACCGTTTGCCATGATGGATATCGTAGGGGTTAATACCATTGTTAATATCAGCCAGCAAAAAGCCAAAACAGGCTCAAAAACTGCCGAGCGATTTATCCAAAAACTGCAAACCGAACTGATCGATAAAGGTCGCACAGGGTTTGAAGTGGGGAAGGGTTTTTATGATTATCCAAACCCGGCTTATAAAGACCCTGATTTTTTAAAATAAGCGTCAAAAAAGTTTAAAAGTCAGTATTTGAAAGTCAGTAGATGACAAAAGCCCATTGACCTAACATGGGCTTGGTTTTTTATCTTTTATTGCGGCAGCACCCACCGCTAGCACTTGCCAAAGCCAACAATTTACCCCAAAATGATAAAAAATTGTTGCCAAAAATCCCCGATGAAGCCAACCATAGCCCAACAAATCAACACCTTATTATATTATTTGCAGACCAAACAGACACCGCCGTTTGAGATACTGTTTTGGGAAAACTTGCAAAAGATTGACTTTGATTATTCAGCCAACAGCCTACAACAACTCAGTCGGTTTTTTGCAGCAATGGCAAAACGCCACATTCAGTTGCCACAATTATTGGCACACCAAAGCGGGCAAGCACTTATAGTAGCGCTCGCCGCCTATATTGCAGACTATTTAGCCAAAACCACCGGGCAACCGATTGCTTGGTATGACTATGACAGGATGTCAGCGCAACTGGCACGGCAAAATAAGTACCCCATCCAGTCACAGTTACCTGCCAATTTTTACAGCTCACTCACCGCGCGCATCGGGCACAAAGTCTATTGCCAACCGCTTAAGCTATTACCAGATTTGCTGCAGGGTAAAGATGTGTTGCCACAGTTTATTGCCCAGATGACGCAGACCGTGTATCAGCAATCGCAAGTCAACTTATTGCAATCGCCTGAGGCGGTGTGTCAGGGCTATTTGGCAAAAGTGAAAACAGGCAAACTACAGGATGCCGCTATCGCATTTTCTACCTATCTGGCAGCGGTGAATTTTGATTATAGCCGTGATAGTTTGGTGCAAATTGATGAGGCGTTATCGGCTATTCAGCAGGCGTTTGGGTTTACGCAAGCGGATTATCTGGACTTTTTGCAAGATGCCTCACGTCAAGCATTTTGCTATTTGCTGGGGTTTTATATTGGCGTGACCAGCAGTCGCTTGGCCAATGCGCCCGTGCGCTGGGTATCTTTTGCCCAGATGTATGACAGCTTGGGCGAGACGTTTGCTGAATGCCTTGAGCATAGTTTTGTGCTGCTGTTTGAGGACTGCTATCGCACACCGGTGCTGGTAGTGACCAATCGCTTATTTGGACTTGCTAGGAATTTTCCGACCACCGCTGCTGAGTTTGCGGATATTTTGCAACGGCAAAATGCAGGTCACATAGCGGTTTATCCTTATCAAGACGCTGTGAGCGCTACCGCTGACTTGCCAGCGCCTTGGACGTCAGCCATGCAGGCGGCGGGTGCTTTAGTGGCGTCTGTGCTATCAAGGCTATCACAAGGTGAGCCGATTTTACCTTGTGTGTATCAAGCCCATAGCAGCGACAATACAGGGGATGAATTAACCGCATTTAATCCATCCAATATTGCGCTGTTATCTCCTAGCGATACGGATTTAGATACAGCCACAGATACAGACACAGACACGGTGATTGATAGCCTCTACCAAACGCTGCATCAAAACCCACAGTTAGCCCGCATAATCGTTGGCTGTTTTGATAGCTATACCAATTTGCCGATGAGGCGCACTGAAGGGATCGTGATTGAGATATGGGTGTATGACAACCCTCGCTTACAGCTGCAGCTTGTGTTGCCGTATCAGCCCGCGAATGATTGGCACAGTCTAAAAATTTATCCGTTAGTCAGTCATCAAAATGGCGCACAAACAGCGATTACATCCGAACAAGTAGCCGCGTTAACCACTCACTTTTACCAAGCACTGCTAAGCACACCACCAACACAAAATACCGCGGTCAAAACGCTGTGGCAAGATGCCTATGTCAATCAACTTGATAGCTGGGTATTGCCGCCCAAAGACCAGCGTATCCAGCAACAAAACGCGCAGCTGGTGACGCATTTTGATTTTGCGCTATTGCCGATACTCGATAATCAACCCACTGTGAATATGGCAGCTTTTGACTATACCAGCATTGATTGGCGCGGGTTTGATTTGGCGAAACATATTTTGCAAGCCAGCCACCATGAACAAAGCTATTTGCAGGTATACGTCAGTGATAACTTGATTAAAGATGAACTATATCGGCAAGTAGAAGCGACTGAGGATTTATATCGCTTTGGCAAAGTGGTGTGGGGCGTTGTGATAAAATCTGATGCGGCGTTAACCAAGCCTATATCAGAAGAGGAACGAGACACGCCTTTTACCAACCATCGGATTAGTTGTGCCGACATTTTGTTTGATCCAAGCGGGCAAGCAAGGGTAGAAGACTTGCAAGCCAAGGCAAGTCAATTAATGGATGCGATTGGCACAGTCAATCAGCCGACAAATGCTACGCCCGACGTGGCGTTTTATCAATTACATTGCCAAGACGACACATCTAGGGTGTTTAATTTGGCTTATCCAGCCAGTATCGCAGCGACAAACTATCGGATAACTACCAGTTGGATTTGGCGGCGTCATTTGCCCAATGGCATGTTATCAAATAGCGTAGTGCCCATTATTATTCATACTGATGCTTACCAAAATAAAGCCGAGCAGGGCGAAATTATGGTATTGCCTAGCCAATTATGGGATAAAGCCTATTATCACTATTGGCTGAGCTTGGCCTATGAGCAGTTTGGGCAAGATTATGATTTACTTCCCTATATCCACTGGCAGCAAAAATACGGACAGGATAGCACCGATGCCGCAACCCAAAAGCGGCTATGGCCAAAATTTAAACCCAATCGAGCACCCAACCGAGCATCTAGCCGAGAACAAAGTTCAGCTATCGGATTGATGTCAGACAAGCTAGAAAATCCAATATCAGCTACTGCTAAGCAACAAGGAACTATTCAACAAGCTGCTGTTCAACAAGCCACTATTCAACAAACGACTGGGCAAAAACTTGGTGATGTAAAGCCAACTTTACAGCCCTTCATAGCGTCAACCTCACAGACACCAAAAGCGTCGCCATCCTCGCTGTCCAATGAGCTGACGCAGCAACTTATGAATGACAAGCTGCGCTTACAAACCCAATTATCCACCAAAGATACAGCCAAAGATAAGAAACTCCTAGTGATTGCTATCGGTGGGGTGCTTGTTTTGATTATCATGATGATACTGGTCAAATTGATGCGATAAATTTCCCCAATTTTTATTGGAAAAAAGTCAGCATACGCATCAAAAGGTCATAAAAATTTGTTATGCTAACGGTCTGTAAGTTGGATGTTGACAACAAAAAGAAAGATAGGGATACAATATGAAAATTATTGCTGATGGCAATATTGCTCATTTAAGCGATTTTTTTAATGAACACACTTTAGGGCGACCCATCGAATTGATTGCGATGGCAGGGCGTGAGATTGACGCGGCTGTGATAGATGAGCATCAGCCTGATATTTTGCTAGTACGTTCCGTCACGCCTGTCAACAAACTGTTATTAGACAACAATAAAAGCGTCAAATTTGTCGGTAGTACCACCATCGGCATCGACCATGTCGATGTGGAGTACCTCGCCAAGCGCGGTATCATTTTTGCCCATGCCGCTGGCTGTAGTAAGCATTCGGTTGCCCAATATGTGGTGGCAGCGATTGCCAATTTGCGGCCTGATTATTTATTCAAACCCATCAACCTTGGGATTATTGGGGTGGGCAATATCGGTAATACGCTAGCGCAATATGCGATTTCCTATGGCTGGAATGTGCTGGGCTATGACCCACTCAAACCACCGTCGGTAGTCAACAACGCCAAACTTGAAACTGTACTGCAAGAAAGCAATGTGATTAGCTTTCACGTGCCACTCACGCATGCGCACAACAGCTCATATCCCACCCATCACGACTATCTGATGACCCAAGCGCGTTGGCAAACCGTATCCGACACTGCCATCATCATCAATACCTCGCGCGGTGCAGTCCTCGGTCGTGATGATATTGTCGCAAGCCCGAATGTGTGTGTACTCGATGTGTTTGAACACGAGCCCAATGTCGATGCACAGCTGCTCAAAGCCTGTAGTATCGTCACCCCGCATATCGCCGGTTATACTCTAGAAGGCAAACTTAGGGGTACACAGTTTGTCTATAATGCCTTATGCAAATATTTACAGGTTGCCCCAACGGTTGATTTTCATAGCTTGATGCCAGCTGAAGTGCCGCTGTTTCAAGAAGTGCATAACCCACTCAAAGACCACGAGCGCCACCAACTGCTCAATAAAATTCCTGTGATGTATGATATCAAAGCCGATGACAAGCGTTTACGTAGTGTGGCAAACGCAAACGGTGATATTGAAGGCAAAGACTTTGATAACCTGCGTAAAAATTATCCGCTGCGCCGTGAATGGCAATCATACGTGTTCAAAATTTGATAAAAATGTTCACCATGACATAAAGCAAAAATAGCCAGTATGGGAAAATACTAGCTATTTTTTTTGGGTCTGCTAATATTGTCGCAAATCCACCTATCCAAACTGCTATGTCAACCACTTATCAACCTACTTGCACCCTACAAACCGCCCAAGCCCGTGCTGCGATGTACGCCACCATTCGCCAGTTTTTTGCCGAGCGACAGGTGCTAGAAGTGCAAACCCCAGTGATGTCACAGGCGGGCAACACCGATATATTTTTGCAATCCGTCTCTAGCAATGTCACTGTGAGTGACCATCCAACAACCTATTATCTGCACACCTCACCCGAATTTGCCATGAAGCGTCTATTGGCAGATTGGCAAGTGCCGATGTACCAGATTTGCCCCGTGTTTCGCGACAACGAAATTGGCAGCCGTCACAACATTGAATTTACCATGCTTGAATGGTATCGTCCCAATTTTAGCTTGGATGAACTGGCAAAAGAAACCAATGATTTGGTGTCCGCGGTACTCGGCTATCCGGTGATTTTTGACCATTATCGCTATGTCGATGCCTTTATGGATTTTGTTAAAATTCATCCCTTCAATGCCAGTTGCGATACCCTCAAAGCCATCGCCAAAGATAATGGTCTTAACATTGATTTAGGGGAGGATCACCAAGGCTGGTTAGATTTGTTATTTAGTCATTTGGTAGAGCCTAATTTGGGAAAAGCGCTACCGACACTCATCTACGATTATCCTGTCGCTACTGCCGCCCTCGCCAAGACAGTCACAGACAAAGACGGCAATCGGGTGGCTAGACGCTTTGAGCTGTATATCAACGGTCTTGAAATCGCCAACGCATATGATGAGCTGGCTGATGGACAAGCGCTGCGTCTGCGCTTTGATGAAGACAATGTGGCGCGTAAAAAACGCGGGCTACCTGTCATGCCAATTGACGAGAACCTGCTGGCAGCTTGTGATGCCCTGCCAGCTTGTAGTGGTATTGCGCTTGGCATCGATCGACTGCTGATGATTAAAACGGGCAAAACCCATATCCGCGATGTCATCGCTTTACCCACCCCTCACGCCTAACAGCAGTGAACTCAAAAAATAGGAATTGATATGAAACTTTGGCATTTATTTTTGGGGCTGGTGGCAGGCTTGGGCATCCCGATTCAAGCGGCGATTAATACCCGATTGGGCGCAATGTTTGGTGGTCAACCGCTAATGGCAGCATTCGTATCGTTTACGGTTGGCGCGCTATTATTGTTCTTGGTGTCTTTGCTATTTGTCGATTGGCAAGCGGTACAATCGGGTTTATCAGACATGCAAATCAGTGATTGGTGGAAATGGCTTGGCGGTGCGCTGGGCGCGTTTTTTGTTTTTGCGTCGATTTTTTTAGCGCCAAAAATCGGTGTCGCCAATACGGTGTTTTTGTTTATTTTAGGTCAGCTGGTCATGGGCATGGTGGTGGATAGCTTGGGTTTATTTGGTATGCCTGTTAAAACCCTGCATTGGAGTAAATTTTTGGGGATTATATTGATGTTGGTGGGCGTATCGTTTTTTATGTTTGGACAAAAATGGTTTGCTAAGTCGTCATAATGCTACGTTTAGGTCAATGTTCAAACCCAACCGCCAATTGCTGGATATAGTCATTGAATTTGTGTTCATCTTGCGAACCAATCATAAAGGCATTGGGAATAGACTCATCCATCCCTAATAACATCACCACACCAAAATCCTCAGCTTGAAAATAGCGCTCATGCGGCTGCCGCAGTTCGGTGATTTCACTGGCGAGATGCTGTAATTTTTCACTCAAATCGGGCGGAATTGACCGTCCATCAAAATCATAAATTTGGGCATGGTGTTTTAATCCACCATTGACGCCATTAATAATCGCTTGCGCCAGTAAGAACTCCGCTAACGGTAATTCATCAAACCAATGAATTTCGCTTTGTTCAATCGCATCAAAGTTGCGGCTCATTTGCACCATCGGGTTATGCTGCTTTTTTGGGCTTAGGTCATCTACATGAATGCCCCAAACGCCGTCATTATCGCAGGTTTTGCCAATGACAAGATGGTCGCCCAAGCGTTCTAACGGCAATAAGCCAAGGTGATTAAAGCCACTATTGAGACTAGCAATATTGCCTAAAGCCAATAAATAATGATACAAACCTGCAGGTAATTGAACGCCCAAGGCCTGCTCATTTTGCTCAATCATCGCCTGACTGACACCCAGCGGTTCGGGGTGATTTTCCAGTTGATACAATAACTTAATAGCACGAATAGGGTTTAGCATAATCAACTAGCGAATCCAAGCATTTAAAATATTGGCAAAGGCTTGTTTGTCTTTGTCGCTATAGGGCGCTTGTCCGCCTTGCTGTGAAGGTTCTAACACGCCGGTACTGCGCATGGTGTCCATAAAATCGCGCATATTAAGCTTTTGCTTGATGTTGTCTTTGTCATACACAAAACCGCGAGAGGTGACTACCTTGGCGCCTTTTTCAATACAGTCATTGGCAAGTGGGATATCGCTGGTGATGACCACATCACCCGCCACACAGTGCGCTGCGATATAGTCATCCGCTTTGTCAAAACCGCCTTCAACCACTGTCATCTGCAAAACTGGCAAGCGTGGCAAAGCAATGCCGCGATTGGCGACAAAAATCGTGGTCGTCTGCGTGCGTTCCGCGGTTTTGATGATGATTTGCTTGGCAATATTGGGAATTGCGTCAGCGTCTATCCACAGGGTAATTTTTGCTGTCATGGCTTTCACTAAAAGGATTAGTCGTCTAGCAAATCAAGCTGTTTGGCAGACTGGAATAACACATTTGAGCGGTTGCCCGAACGACAGAACATAAACACGGGTTTTTCTGCTTGATTAAAAATCTCGGCAAACTGCTCAACTTGCTCACGGGTTAATTGACCACCAACGACCGGTAGATAATGATAGGCGAGCCCTGCTTGCTGTGCTTTAGTAGCGATATCTGTTTGTAGCGGTTGGTTGGGTTCTTCACCATCGGGGCGGTTGTTGATGATGGTTTTAAAGCCCTGCGCCGCGATTTTGTCAACTTGCTGTGGCTCGATTTGACCATAAAAAACAGTATTGTTTGGCATGTTGTGTTTCCTTATAAAGTTAGCGTTGATTATTCATGTTTTTACTGACTGCGACAAGTATATTTATTGGGTTAATTGTTTAACCGCTTGTTGCGTACTTAAAAATACCTGGCCTGTTAATTTTTGAATCACATCGGTTTTTTCAATTACATCCATGACAGGTCCTTTGACTTCCGAAAAATGTAGGGTGATAGCTTGAGCCGCCAAATTTTGGTTTAAATTGATGAGCATATCTTGTGCGGTCAAATCGATGTGATTGACTGCTGACAGCATCAGCACCAGATTTTTTGTCTGTGAATGACTGGCAATCGCTTGCTCAATAAACTGTAGTACGGACTGGGCATTACCATAAAACAGGCTTTCATCAATGCGAATGATCAACAAATCATCAAACTGGGTCACTGCATGGCGTGCAACATTACGAAAATGCCCGGTATCACCAATTTGACCCACAATCGCGATATGCGGGTGGCTGGTTTGCCAAATCAAGCCTGCAAAGGAGGCAAACAGCCCCAGCACCAAGCCAATATTTAGCCCAAACATTAACACACCTGTGAGTGCCACGCCAAATGCCAGCGCATCGAGTTTGTCATAGCGCAGCGCTTGCTTGAGTGTTTGTACATCAATCAGGCTGATAATCACTGACATGATCGTAGCGCCCAATATGGCATAGGGGAGTGGCTCTAAAGTCTGGCTAAAAAACAGCAATACCAATGCCATCACCAGTACCGATAACATACTAGCAAGCGGACTTTGCGCACCCGCATCGACATTTACCGCGGTGCGTGAGAAGCCACCAACAATGGTAAACGACTGAAAAAACGCACCTGCGATATTGGCAACGCCTAGCCCTTTGAGTTCTAGATTAGCATCGTAAGCTTCATGGCGTTGTCGGGCAAATGAGCTGGCAACCGAGTTGCTAGAGACAAACGCAATCAGCGCCATCAATCCGGCTGCAGGTAATAAATTGATGAGTTCAACGGGCGAAATCTGATAAAACGGCAGCACAAAATGCGGCAAACCACTGGGTACATCCGCCACCGTGCGAATACCGATAGCGGCAAAGTTGCCAACTTGACTGGCGATAATGCCGATTGCCAGCACCGCAAGGGGTAACATACGCGTGATGACCTCAATGACTTTGGCAGATAATAAAGGCTTGAGCCAAGTTTTAAGATAATAGCGGTTGATAATTAGTACGGTGAATGCCGCAATGCCAACCATCAAGGTGGGCACGTGCAACTCACGGCGATGAAACAGAAAAGTTTCAACATTCTCTAGCAGTGAATTGCCACTGATCGCGATACCCGTCACATATTTGATTTGCCCGACCAAAATCAAAATTGCCGCGCCACTAATAAACCCTGCCGTCACGCCACGGCTAATAAACTGGGTAATCCAGCCGAGCCGAAACACGCTTGCTAGCCATAATAGTGCCCCTGTTATCAGCGCCAAAAACGACGCCATAATGGCATAATGCATGGGCGGTAATTCGTTATAGGGCTGCAGCGCTTGTGCGGTCATAATCGCCGTAATCGCCACAGGACCGACGGCGTTGACCGAGCTTGCGCCAATCCACGCATACACCAGTACCGGCACAATCGCTGAATATAACCCATATACAGGGGGCAACCCTGACAGCATGGCATAGCCCAAACTTTGCGGAATCACCAAAATACCCACGATAACACCCGCCAACAAATCTTGACTGAGATTTGCCTTGTTATAGTGCGTTACCCAGTGGGGTAAGCGTCGCAAGTTGGCTAAATGTAATGGCAAGGTGGTTATCCCGATACAGTGGTTATTCCAATAAATTAGCGTCCAATAAATTGGCAGACTGGTTAACTTTAGATTTAATTATTTTGTCTGACAAAAGCGATCATACAGTACATTGAGGATTGCTAAGGCATCGTCACTGGCGACTGAATAATAGATTTGTTTGCCCTCGCGGCGGGTGTTGACCAAACCATCTTTACGCAAAATCCCCAATTGCTGCGACAGACTTGGCTGACCGAGTCCCACTTTCTCCTCAAGCTCGCTCACACAATGCTCACCTTGCGTCAATTGACACAGCAGCATCAAGCGGTCAGGATGAGATAACGATTTTAACAACTGGCTGGCTTTTCCTGCAGCAGCGTGCATTTGATGGAGCATGGTTGCATCCATTGACACAGGCGCATCGGACTGCGGTTCGGCAATTTCAGACATGACTTTTTCCCCAGGGTATTTTGATGGCTGATACGCAATCGCTTATATTAAGTGCTGCTACTATCAAACTTATCACATAATTTTAAAATAAATAAACGCTTGCGCCAATACAATATATTGAAAAACATATTATAAAATAATATAATGAATTGAGCAACACCTTGCAATGCGGCTATTATACAAAAGTATAAAGTGTTTTTTCAGTTGAAATTGCCATAAAGATATGCCAAAAGCGTTTTTAGATAATAGGAAAACTTATGAACATTCATTCTTTTTTAGACAAAGACACTGAAACTTTTACCCACGTTCTAGTCGATACAGCTAGCAAACACTGTGCCATCATCGACCCAGTATTGGATTTTGACCCCGCAGCTGGCAAAATTAGCTATGACAATGCCAATGAGGTCATTGGGTTTGTCAAATCACAAGGGTTGACCTTGGACTATATCATCGAAACCCACGCCCATGCCGATCATTTATCGTCCGCGCCTTATATCAAAGCGCAGTTAGGCGGTAAAATAGTGATGGGTAAATATATCGAAAACGTGCAAAAAACCTTTAAAACCATTTTTAACTTTGACGACCTAGCCACCGATGCTAGTCAATTTGATATTTTGACTGAGGAAGGCAGCGAGCTAACACTGGGTGATTTGAGCATTACAGCCATGCATGTACCGGGTCATACCCCAGCCGATATGGCATATAAAGTGACGGATAAAAGCGCAGGCAAAGAAAAAATTGCGGTATTCGTCGGTGATACTATTTTTGCCCCTGATGTCGGCTCTGCACGCTGTGACTTTCCTCATGGTAGTGCCGAGGATTTGTATGACTCGATTCAGCGTTTATTAGTCTTGCCCGATGATACCCTGTTGTATCTTTGCCATGATTATCCACCCAAGGGTAGGCGTGAGCATATCGCAACGGTTTATGTCGGTGAGCAAAAATTACGCAACATTCATGTCAAACAAGGCACGCCTAAAGCAGAATTTGTACGAATGCGTAACCAACGTGACAAAACACTTGCAATGCCACGTTTGATTTTGCCATCAGTACAAGTTAACATCAATGCAGGTGAATTGCCAAAACCAGAAGACAATGGCGTTCGCTACCTTAAAATTCCCTTAAATCAATTATCATAAAATAAGGAAGAATAATAAATGAAAACCAACGTGGGAAACAAAGAGCGTATCGCGCGCGTGATTGCAGGTCTTGCAATCTTAAAATCGTCAAAATCAAAAAAAATGAAATTATTAGCCCTAGCGCCTTTAATATCAGGGGCGACAGGTCATTGTCCTTGTTATAGCATGCTGGGTATCAACACCGCCAAATCAGCAGCAGATAGCAAAAAGCACTCTAAAGCGCAATCCAAAGATCATGCGAAAGATAGCGCTGATGACAAAAGCACCGTGATTGACAGTGTCATGCAAACAGCTGAAACCTTAAAAGAAACAGTTCAAGAAAAAAAAGAAACAGTTCAAGAAAAAGCAGCCACGCTTAAAGAGACTGCTCAGGAAAAAATAGAAGAACTTGCAGACGCCAAGAAAGCTGACCATGCAGACAAAGCGGAAAAGTCAGAAAAATCAGAAAAAAAAGAGGCTTAATCTAGGCGGCTTTAATTTAAGCGAATGTGACATTCGTTATAGCCTAATAAAAGACTGAGAAAAGGCATCCGTTTGGGTGTCTTTTTTCGTTATACTAGCTTTTATCATTCTCAAGACAAACACAACTTAATGAAAAATACAGCGGTCAAATTTTGTGGCTTTACCCAATTTGAAGATATTACAAATGCGGTCAATCTTGGCGTCGATGCGGTGGGTCTTGTATTTTATGAGCCAAGCCCGCGAGCGGTGACCGCCGAGCAAGCCTGTGAGCTTGCCAAAGCGGTGCCTGCATTGACCACGGTGGTGGCATTGGTGGTCAATATGCCCGAGCAAGAATTGGTTTATCTATCGCATCACGTGCCGTTTGATATCGTGCAGTTTCACGGGGATGAATCGCCGCGAGAATGCAAGCTGATGGCGGATAGAATCAATAAACGCTGGATAAAGGCATTACGCATCAGCCATGATGACACCTCAGAGACGATTGTCACCCAAATCCAAGCGCTTAAAGACTTTGGCGCGTGTAGCGTGCTACTTGACGCCTATCATCCCGATAAATTTGGCGGAACGGGCGATAGTTTTGATTGGGATAAAATCCCTAAAAACTCACCTTTACCGATTATTTTGGCTGGCGGTTTAACGGTGGATAACGTGGGCGAGGCGATTGCCAAAACCAATGTCTATGGCGTGGATGTCAGTGGCGGAATTGAGTCAGCAAAAGGGGTGAAAAGTTTGCAGAAAATGACAGGTTTCTTAGCTAAAGTGAGGAATTAAATGAGTATCGGTAAAATTGTACGCTGGCACGATGACAAAGGTTTTGGCTTTGTGAAATCTGATGATTTGGATAAAGATGTATTTGTGCATATTTCGGCTTTTCCGCCTAATTCACTTCGTCCAAAAGTTGGTGATGATGTCGTTTTTCAAGTTGGAAATACGCCAAAAGGGTTACAGGTGACTAGAGCAAGATATCAAAATCAATTAAATGATAATGTTTCGACAAATGCTCAAAAAGGAAACCTTTACTTAGAATTAGAGCGAGATGACAATGTTTCTCAACGTAAAGATAGCAACGTATCTTTCACGAAAAAAACCTATAAACAATCAAAATTACCAAATAATAAGCCAAAAGGTTTATTCAGTTCTCTATTTGGTCTTTTAGCAATTGCTTGCCTTATCTATTACGGCTATCAGAATTTGTCAAATCGTTCAGAATATACTAATTCGCAAGTATCTAAGCAAACACTTCCTAGTATAGAACAAAAATCGGTTAGTAATACAAATTTCAAATGTGATGGTAGGCAACATTGTAGCCAAATGAATTCCCGTGAAGAAGCTGAATGGTTTTCACAAAATTGTCCTGATACTAAAATGGATGGTGATAAGGATGGTGATGTCTGTGAGAACGATAGTCGTTGGTAACATTTTAAATAAGTCAAACATTAACATTGCAATTTTAGCAAAATACTTTATACTAGCGTTCTAGTACAATAGAACAAAAAGACGACAGGTGGAAAATGAATATCTTGGTCACAGGCGTAACTGCAGGGTTTGGCAAGGCAATTGCCGAATTACTCATCTCAAAAGGTCATACCGTCATCGGCACAGGCAGACGCCAAGAGAAACTGGACGAACTACAGACCCAACTGGGCGATAACTTTATCCCGCTAAACTTTGACGTATCGGACTTGCCCACCACCAAAACCGCGCTACAAACTTTGCCAAATGATTTGCTTACCAACATCGATGTACTGGTCAATAACGCAGGATTGGCACTCGGACTTGAACCGGCGGATAAAACAGACTTTGCCGATTGGCAACAAATGGTCAATACCAATATTCTAGGCTTGATTCATTTAACCCATGAAATTTTACCTTTCATGGTCGCCAACAACGACGGTTACATTATTAATTTAAGCTCAACCGCAGGCAATTATCCGTATTTTGGTGGTAATGTGTATGGCGCGACCAAAGCCTTTGTGACCCAGTTTAGCCTAAACTTACGTGCCGATTTGGTCGGTAAAAATATCCGTGTCAGTAATATCGAGCCAGGACTATGTGGTGGCACAGAGTTTAGCAATATTCGCTTTCATGGCGATGACGCCAAAGCTGCCCAAGTTTATGACAGCGTGCAGTATGTCACCCCTCAAGATATCGCCAATATGGTGGCATGGCTGATTGAACAGCCCAAACACGTCAATATCAACCGTATCGAAGTCATGCCAACCGCACAAACCTTTGCAGGCTTAAAAGTCGTTAAAGATTTATAAAATTAGAGAGAAAATAATGAACATTCAAAACCCAACTGAAGTAAAAGACTTTAATCAATATCCCGATGCCAGTGGACATTTTGGCATTCATGGGGGACGCTTTGTCTCTGAAACCCTGATGGCAGCACTGGAACAACTTGAGCATATCTATAACACTGCCAAAGCTGACCCCGAATTTTGGAAAGCCTTTCAAGACGACTTGGTCAATTACGTTGGCAGACCAACGCCACTTTATCATGCCAAGCGCCTAAGTGACGACATTGGCGGCGCGCAAATTTATCTTAAACGTGAAGACTTAAACCACACAGGCGCTCACAAAGTCAACAACACCATCGGTCAAGCCTTGCTTGCCAAAATGGTCGGCAAAAAACGCATCATTGCCGAGACAGGTGCAGGACAACATGGCGTAGCAACTGCCACCATCGCGGCGCGGCTGGGCTTAGAGTGCGTGGTGTATATGGGCGCAGATGATGTCGAACGCCAAGCCATGAACGTGTATCGCATGCGTTTGCTTGGCGCAACAGTGGTGCCTGTCACCTCGGGCACTCGCACGCTCAAAGACGCCATGAATGAAGCCATGCGCGACTGGGTCACCAATGTCGATAGCACTTATTATGTCATTGGCACTGTCGCAGGTCCGCACCCATACCCCATGCTAGTGCGTGACTTTCAAGCCATTATCGGCAAAGAAGCCAAGCTACAACACTACCAAAAAACAGGCAAACTGCCCGATGCGTTGGTCGCTTGTGTCGGTGGCGGTAGTAATGCCATCGGACTGTTTTATGACTTTTTGAATGATAAAGACGTCAAAATGTATGGTATCGAAGCCGGCGGCGATGGGGTCGAGACAGGCAACCATGCTGCACCGCTTACCGTCGGTCGAGTGGGGGTATTACATGGCAACCGCACGTATTTGATGGCGGATGATGATGGGCAGATTTTGGGCACCCATTCGATTTCGGCAGGGCTGGATTATCCGGGCGTGGGTCCTGAGCATAGTTTCTTAAAAGATATCGACCGTGTGCAGTATGTACCTTGTACCGATGAAGAAGCGATGGTGGGATTTCGTGAATGTACCCAAAAAGAAGGCATTATTCCTGCACTAGAAAGCTCGCATGCCATTGCGTATGCGTTGAAACTTGCCAAAACCATGAGCAAAGACCAGTCAATTATTGTCAATCTGTCGGGTCGTGGGGATAAAGATTTGCATACCGTCATGAAACGGGATGGGATTGAGATTTGATTTTATCAAAATAGCAAAAGGAGAAAGGATGCAAACGTTACAATTAGTAGCAACTGCTCAAGATGAAGTAATTGTAGAATTACAAGCGCTCATTAAAGCTTTTTTGCAAAATAAACCCAATGCCATTATCAAAAAAATGGAAACAGAAAGCGGTGTCGATAACGATAAACGTCAAGCAGGGATTTTAGCAGGTTACACGGCTGACCCCGCATTCTATGAGCCATTGGATGAAGCGGAATTGGCAAGATGGTAAACTGTTATTTGCTAGATACGCATGCGGCACTTTGGTGGTGGACAGAACCCGAAAATTTGAGCCGAACGGTGTTTGATATCTTAGCGGATAAAAATAATCAAATTTTTGTCAGTTCAACAAGTGTTTGGGAAATGGCAACGAAGCACCGCAAGGGCAAACTCGGTAAAGCCGAAAAAGTATTACAAGAATTTGCTCAAGTTATGCAAATTAGTGAATTTAATCATTTGCCTGTGACGTGGCAACACGCCAAACTGTCAGGGGAGTTTGAATTTACCCATGCTGACCCTTTTGATCGTATGATTGCGGCTCAAGCTTATTTGGAAGGTTTTGTGTTATTGACTAAAGATAGTGAGTTAGGCATTTTTCCTGCAAAAATTATTTGGTAAATCGGGGCATGGGCTTGGCAAAAGACGATGAAAAAATTGCCTATCCGCAAAATTGGAATGGCTTAAATTCACTCGGTTTTACATTTATAGTTATGAGAGATAAAGTTTAACGAATTAATGGGGATGATGACAAATAATACTGAAATGCAACTGCCAACTAATAGCTACAAAATAATTTATTATTTGTACATGGCTTTTGCTTTTTACTTTCTAATCGGTATTTATGCCAATTTTCACGAAGGTATTTGGGAGATTTTATACCAACTTAGTTTTAGTATGGTTTTTCTTTCAATAATGCCAGCTAGCTATTTTATATTTCAAAAAATGCGACAAGGGAATGATAGTGTTTTAGCCGATATTAGAAGTGGTATTCTGGTCATCATATTTTTGGCAATTATATTATTTCTTGGTTCATTTGAATTTAAACAGAGCTTTTATGCTGTTTTTGAGCCCACCAAAACAGCGATGGCTGATGAATACACAACCCAAATCAAAGACTATCGTGGGACGAAACAGTATTATTTGTTTTTTGATGATAAAGAAAATCCAAACTCTTGCGATAGTCATATACAAAAGTGCAAATATCAATATAAAGTGAGAATCAATAGTGGCACTTATCAAAAGATAAATAATAAACAGCAAATGGCAAAAGACAATCCTTTGAAAATATTCTATAAGCCGAAAGCTGAAATTTTAATGAAATGGGAAGCTATTTAAACTTCCCAATAAATTTACGCTAATATTAGGAAAACCTATGACCCGAATTGAAACCACCTTTAACACATTGCGAGAGCAAAACAAAAAAGCTTTAATTCCTTATGTGATGGCAGGCGACCCAAACCCAACTGTTACCGTCAGCTTACTACATGAACTCGTTGACCACGGCGCAGACGTCATTGAAGTCGGCTTGCCATTTTCCGACCCCATGGCAGACGGTGAGACTATCGCCCTAGCAGGCGAGCGCGCATTGGCAGGTGGCACCAGTACCCGCCAAGCGATTGAGATGGTAAAAGCGTTTCGTAAAACCAACACCACCACGCCAGTGCTAGTTATGGGCTATCTGAATCCGATTGAAATCATCGGTTATGACAAGTTTATCAGCCTTTGTCAAGATGCTGGGATTGACGGTGTTTTGATGGTTGATTTACCACCACAAGAAGCGGGCGATTTTACCCAAAAACTCGCCAATTCAGCAATGAACGAAATCTTTTTACTTGCGCCAACCACCTTGCCAGAACGCCGTGAGCAAGTGCTAAAACATGGCGGTGGTTTTATCTATTATGTATCGGTCAAAGGTGTAACAGGCTCAAAAGCATTGGATGCCCAAGATGTGGGCGAGCACGTGCAAGCGATTAAAGCACAAACTGCTTTACCTGTGTGTGTTGGTTTTGGTATTCGTGATGGTGCATCGGCAAAAGCAGTCGGACAATATGCGGATGGCGTGATTGTCGGTAGTGAGCTGGTGAAAAACTTTGCGGATGTGGGCAACGATGAACAAAAAATCGCCCATGCCAAAAAAGCCATCTTGGATAAAATGGATGAGCTAAGAGAAGCGATTGATAGTCTTGAGTGATAGAATGGTTTGAGGTATTTGAGGTTAATCATTTCATTTATTGCTAAAATCAGTTAGCATACGCATTATAAAATGAGTTTGTACTTGTACACTCAAAAAACTACTATTCATTGGCACTCTTAAATTGCACTGTTAATAGGGACTTATTATGAGCACTGATATGAAGCCTCAACCGATGGGACAGACACTGGAAGAAACTTGGTTAAAACGCCCATTACCCACCATCAAGCCGCGTGCCAAGCAAATACTGACGGCGGTTGAGACCGAACCATCGACTCAATGTCCCAACTGTAATTCAATCATCACCAATACAGTGCTGATTTTTAATAATTACGTATGCCCATCGTGTGACGAACATCTTAGCATGACCGCCCGCACGCGTCTGAACTGGTTTTTTGACCAAGTGGATGACGAGCTGGGTCAGCAGTACCAAGCAGGCAATCCCTTAGACTTTGTCGATAGCAAACCTTACCCAACACGGATGAGCGAAGCGCAAGCCAAGACGGGCGAAACCGAAGCACTTATCGTCATGAAAGGCAAACTCCAGCGGCTACCCGTAGTTGCCTGTGCGTTTGATTTTGCTTTTATGGGTGGCTCAATGGGCTCTGTGGTAGGCGATCGATTCGTGCTCGCTGCCGAGACGGCGCTCAAAGAACAAATCCCGCTGGTGTGTTTTGCCGCATCGGGTGGCGCCCGTATGCAAGAGGGCTTGTTATCACTCATGCAGATGGCGCGTACTGCCGCAGCGATTGAAAAACTCAAACACGCCAATATTCCTTATATTGTAGTACTGACCAATCCTGTGTATGGTGGTGTGACGGCATCGCTCGCGATGTTAGGCGATATCCATTTGGCGGAGCCCAAAGCCATGATTGGTTTTGCGGGCAAACGGGTGATTGAACAAATCGTTCGCGAAGTGCTGGGTGAGCCTTTCCAGCGCGCTGAGTTTTTGGTAGAGCATGGTGTGGTCGATCAAGTCGTCCATCGTCTGCAAATGAAAGAAACGATTCATCGCTTACTCAAAAAAATGACCTATTTTCGTCAGGCTCACTAATTCATTATTATCACGGTTTTATCCATGCAACAGTCAAGCTTACCACCCGCACTCTCATCATCCCCATTGCCGCCTAGCGTTTCAAGCTCGTTAACCGAGTGGCTAAACTACATGCAAGGCATCCATGTGTCTGCGATTGATATGGGGCTTGAGCGGGTGATACCCGTATTTCAAGCATTGGGTATAAAGCAAACCGATGCCTTTGTGTTTACCGTGGCAGGCACCAATGGCAAAGGCTCCACCACCGCCACTATTGCCGAGATTTGTCAACAAGCAGGCTATAAAACCGCTTTATATCAATCACCGCATCTACTGGTGTTTAACGAACGTGTCAGAATCAATGGAAAAATGGTCGATGACCAAACCCTGATTGATGCGTTTGCCAAAATCGAGCAGGCGAGATTGGATTGTGGGTTGACACTGTCATTTTTTGAAATGACGACGCTTGCCGCGTTTTTGATTTTTGCCCAAAACCATTGTGATGTCTGGGTATTGGAGGTGGGGTTAGGCGGTCGCCTCGATGTCGTCAATGTCATCGATCCAAACCTTGCGGTCATTACCAATGTGGGTATCGACCATGTCGAATGGCTCGGCGACACCCGTGAAAAAATCGCTGTAGAAAAAGCCGGTATTTTGCGTAATAATCTAACATTGGTGTATGGCGAAGCCGATATGCCCTCGACCATCCCGCCTTTGATGGCACAGCACCATGCCCATTTGCTACAGTATGGCAAAGATTATGGCTACCGCCATATTGACGGTGCAGCGACATGGCAATATAGCAATAACGCGGTGACTTTATCATTGCCTATGCCCAATTTGTCTTTGCACAATACCGCAACGGCTATCACCGCCCTCTTAGCCAGCCCATTGACCATAACCCAAGACCACATCCAAGCTGCGTTACCGAAGGTAAAATTGGCTGGGCGTTTTGACAGCAGACGCATGTCAGCTCGCCAATGGGTGTTTGATGTTGCCCACAATGAGCATGGGATGCAGTTTTTGCTCAAGCAGTTGACGCCGTATGTACATGCCTACCAACGCCAGCATCCAACCGCCAAATTGCATTTGGTGATATCCATGCTCGCTGATAAAGACATTGAGCCAGTGCTTGCGCAGCTACAACAATTCTCCCAAACGGTAATGCAGATTGACAGTGTTCATAGCGGCGTTATATCTCACCCTAGAGCCAGTAGCCAAGAACGCTTAACTGAGTTGTTGCCACGCTATTTTAATTCTGTGTCTATTTTTGAGGATTTGAATTTGGCGACCCAATCGGTGATTGTCCACAGCCAAGATAATGACCTAATTTTAGTGTGTGGTTCTTTTTATACCATCAGCGGTGTACTGACTAGCCAATCACTCAGTGAATAACGAATTTGTGCGTCAAATGATTTTACTTTTCAAAATTTTCAGTTAATATCTCAACAATGGTAAAAACTGCTAACGCGAATTTTGCTATGATTAGTCAAAATTCGTCGATTTTTATAGGTTGAAAAAATCATTTATCAAGACACATAAATTAGGGTAATTGGCATGAAATTTTCTAAGCAAGCATTATTGGGTACAACGGTATTGTTAGGCGGTAGCGTGTTGTTATATGCCACTATGCACCAAGTCTTGAACGCGCCTGCCAAACCTGCAGTCAATAGCCAACAAGTTATCGCTAAACCCA
Source organism: Moraxella sp. CTOTU47618 (assembly GCF_032017425.1). Taxonomy (NCBI): domain Bacteria; kingdom Pseudomonadati; phylum Pseudomonadota; class Gammaproteobacteria; order Moraxellales; family Moraxellaceae; genus Moraxella; species Moraxella sp. CTOTU47618. The sequence goes on from NZ_DALZPW010000008.1 coordinate 72,108, forward strand.
CGACAGATAAACAATCGGCAATCAGCAACGAGCCACTCACTGCGGATGTCGCAACCGAAAAAAATTTACTGGCGCAAAAACAAAAAGAACGTGAGCAACGGGTCGCTGCGCAAGAACAACAAGCCCAGCAATACATGACCGAGCAACAGCGGATTGAAGCGGAAGCTTTGGCGCGTAGCCGTGCTGAAAATCAACTGTATGCCAACAAAAATGCCGCCAATACCAATTCGGTGGTTGCCAGCTCAGTGACCGCGATTACCCAACCTGTGGTAAAGCCCCGACCCGTTGACAGGGACGCCGCACCACCACAAACGCAAGCTGCAGTACCCAATAGCGTGCAAAATAGCGCACAGTCCCAAAGCGCTGCGCAAACTCGAAGCGCTACGCAAACTAAAGAACAAGCAGCTACGCCAAAGCCCACAGTGACAGCACCCGCCGTCGCACAGCCGCAGCCCGCGGCAAAAGCCACCCCTAGCAATCCTGGCACCTATCAAGTCAAGGCAGGCGATGGGTTGATAGGGTTATCACGTCGCTACAATGTGCCAGTCGACGTATTGGCAAGCGTCAATAATCTCAACACCACCAGCAGCTTACGTGTCGGGCAAACTATCACCATCCCGACTGCGGCACAAGTCAACCGTATCACCCAGCAAGCCCAAGCGCGAGAGCAACAACGTCAAAATGACATTGCCCGCAAAAAACAAGAAGCTGAACAAAAAAAGCAACAGGCGCTACTGCAGCAGCAGCAAGAAGTCGCCCGTAAAAAACAAGAAGCCGCGCAAAAAGAGCAGCAAAAACAGCAAGAAATCGCTCGTAAAAAGCAAGAAGCCCAGTTAAGAGAGCAGTTAAAAGAGCAAAAACGTCAACAAGAAATCGCCCAGAAAAAATTAGAAGCTCAGCAACAAGCCCAGAAAAAACAAGCATTCCAAGCGGCACAAGACAATTTAAGGCAGGCGCGTCAGACGGTAAAAGAAACGGATGCCAAAGGTACGTTTGGGGTACAAGTCGCATTGGCAACCGACGAGAAAAAAGCCAATGAAATCACCCAAAAATTACAAGCGGCAGGCTACAAAGTCAAAACCACCCAAACGAGCAAAGGGGTACGTATTGTCGTAGGTCCAGAAAAAGGCAAAGTCGCTGCCTTGGCGCTCAAAGACAAGCTCAATAACGATAGCCGCGTGGATGTCAATAGTGGCTGGGTGCTTTACTGGTAAGCCTATTTAACCTTTTGAAGCCAAACTATGCAAACAAGGCCAAACAACCCAAACAATGCGACATTTTGTGTCGCATTGTTTGTCTATGTGCTTGTGAAAATCACCCAATAGAGGAATAATGCTCCCTTGTGGTAATTATCCTATAGATATGAGTGTGTGGTTAGTGTGACAATTTTTTTAGTGTTAGCGTTTGTGGTGTTTATCCTGTTAGTATTTGCATTTCGTAGTAGTGGTAGTAGCCGTGAAGAGGTTATTAAGCCAGTTCGGGGAGATGAATTAGCGGTATGGCCGTTTGAGCCGATGCCAATCATGACGCCCACCGAAGTGATATTTTTTAATCGCTTGCAGCAAGCCGTGCCTGAGCTGATTATTTTTGGGCAAGTACAGCTATCACGTATTATCATGCCAAATGACGATGACGATACTGACCAAGGCTTTTGGTTTAATCGTATTTGCCGTATGAGTGTTGACTATGTGCTGGTCGATCAAGACAAGCAAACCGTACTATTGGCAATTGAATTAGACGACTGGACGCACAACACTCGCCGCCGTCAGCAGCAAGATGAAAAAAAAGACAAAGCGCTGTTGAGTGCAGGTATTCCGATACTACGAATCAATGGGGAAGCCATGCCGGACGCTGCGCTTTTACGCCGTAAAATCTTAGCAGTGATAGGGTAAGATTAAAATCGCAAAAAACTATAGAAAGTGTTGCATTCAAAAAAAAACTCGCTATAATACTCAAACTCAACATAGGCGATTAGTTCAATTGGTAGAGCGTCGGTCTCCAAAACCGAATGTTGGGGGTTCGAGTCCCTCATCGCCTGCCACATTTTAGTTAGTTTAGCGTATACGCTTTATTCTAATAATAAAATACGTTTTAATGATAGACAGGGCAGCCTTATGAAACAAATGCTAGAGAAAAAACTAGCAGAGCTCAATGGCAAAAGGATGTCTGGTGAAAAAGTGGTTGTCCACCAACCTGCCGCTATTGAGATTGCCAAACGACACTCCCCTAAAGATTTTGCCCTGTGGATTTTTGCTTTTGTTGCATTAATCAGTGCAACTTTAGTCAATCAATATTTACCCGCATATTGGCAACCCGCTAGCAGTTTATGGACGCGCGTGGTTGTTATTGCTGGACTAATCATTGCTGCATTATTGGCACTGGCATTGACCAACCAAGGCAGTGCTTTTAAAACGCTGTTGCAAGATTCTCGCGTTGAATTACGCCGTGTGACTTGGCCGACCAAACAAGAAACCCTTGAATACACTTGGCAAGTTGCGGTAGTGGCTGGGATATTAGCCTTTATTGTGTGGTTATTAGATACCGTATTTAGCCAATTGATTCAATACGTCATTGGTCAATAGCAAAAATTTAGCCAAACCCTTTTATTTGACCCACATCTGTGGGTTTTTATCTATCTAGCAATATCAATATTTTACCTGCATTGCTCATATTTGGTATAGTAGGCGATGTGTTTAGCAATGAATTAGAGGAAGATTATCCATGCGTTGGTATATCGTACAAGCATTTTCAGGCTTTGAAAAACAAGTGCAGCGTTCATTAATTGAACGTATCAATCGCAGCGAATATAAAGAATCGTTTGGTCAAGTACTCGTCCCAACCGAAGAAGTTATCGAAATGCGAGATGGCAAAAAACGCAAATCCGAGCGTAAATTCTTCCCAGGTTACGTATTGATTGAAATGGATATGAACGACAATACATGGCACTTAGTTAAAGACTGTCCACGTGTGATGGGCTTTATTGGCGGTACGCCAGAAAATCCTGCGCCGATTACCCCAAAAGAAGCCGATACCATTTTAAATCGTTTAAATACCAACGAAAACAAACCCCGTCCAAAAACCTTATTTGAGCCAGGTGAAGAAGTGTTGGTCATCGATGGTCCGTTTACCGAGTTTAGAGGCTTGGTAGAAAAAGTGGATTACGAAAAATCACGCTTACAGTTGACCGTCAATGTCTTTAACCGTCCAACCCCGGTTGAGCTAGAGTTTAAACAAGTAGAAAAAATTAACTAGTATTTGATAGTTTGTCTTTTTCATGGGTTTTAGCCCTAAAATTGTAACTAAGTGCCAAATTTAGCAATTTTTGCTTTACCTAAGTAAAAATTCGCTTATAATATGGCACTTTATTTTTTTCTGTTGTCTGTTAGATTGACAATATCACCCGGGGAGCCGGATTACCATTTGATGAATGGGAGTCTAGCGCTATTACCCATAACAGGAGTCTATCATGGCTAAAAAGATTGATGGTTACATCAAACTACAAGTGCCAGCTGGTAAAGCTAATCCATCACCACCTATTGGTCCAGCATTGGGTCAAAAAGGTGTGAACATCATGGCATTCTGTAAAGAGTTCAACGCAGCTACTTCTAGCATGGAACCAGGTCTACCTGTTCCTGTTGAAATCACTGTTTACAACGACAAATCGTTCACCTTCATCATGAAGTCACCACCAGCGGCGTTCTTAATTCGCAAAGCTGCAGGTGCTGCCAAAGGTTCAGGCGTACCGAACAAAACTAAAGTGGGTAAAGTCAACCGCGCACAGTTAGAAGAAATTGCTAACACCAAAAACGCTGACTTAACTGCTGCTGACTTAGAATCTGCGGTTCGCACATTGGCGGGTACTGCTCGCTCAATGGGTATTGACGTGGAGGGTGTGTAAATGGCTAAATTAACTAAACGTCAAAAAGCAATCGCTGAAAGTTATGATGCGAACAAACAATACACATTGGCTGAAGCGGTGGAAATTCTAAATAAATTGCCACCAGCAAAATTCAAAGAGTCAATCGATATTGCTATCAATCTAGGCGTTGACCCACGTAAATCTGACCAAGTGGTTCGTGGTGCTACTAACCTGCCTGCAGGTACCGGTAAAACCAAACGCGTTGCCGTGTTTGCACAAGGTGCAGCAGCGGATGCCGCAAAAGAAGCGGGTGCTGATATCGTAGGTTTTGAAGACCTAGCAGAAAGCATCAAAGCGGGTAACATGGACTTTGATGTTGTGATTGCGTCGCCTGATGCAATGCGCGTTGTTGGTCAATTAGGTACAATTTTAGGTCCACGTGGCTTAATGCCAAACCCTAAAGTAGGTACAGTTACCCCTAACGTTGCTGAAGCGGTTAAAAATACCAAAGCGGGTCAGGCAACTTACCGTGTTGATAAAGCAGGTATTATCCATACCACGATTGGTCAAGTAGGTTTTAGTGCTGAACAAATCGAGCAAAATGCGTCTGCATTAATCGCTGATTTGAAAAAAGCAAAACCTGCGACCTCAAAAGGTATTTATATCAAAAAAATCACCCTATCAAGCACGATGGGCCCTGGTATCAACTTAGATGCAGTTCCTTATCGTAATGCCTAAGCTTTAACGCTTAATGGTGAATTTTTTAACATATTATAAATTTAGTTCAGCACAAACGGGTTGTGCTGTCTAAGACCGTAGGTTCTATTGGTTTAATCATAATTCTATTGGTTTAATCGTAAATAGTTTAATTGTGAAAGTTTTTCACAGCCTACGCAGACGGGATGGCAGTTTAATTTATCATTGACTGCCACCGTATCGGAGTGATAATAAGTTGTACTTTAACTTATTATATTAACTAGGTTTATTGGTGCCCTAAGTTAATCATAACTAGGAAACTGATAATATGGAGACAACCCATGGCATTAAATCTTCAAGACAAACAAGCGATTGTTGCTGAAGTAAGTGAATCTGCCAAAGGTGCCCTTTCTGCTGTTGTTGCCGATGCTCGTGGCGTGACAGTAGGTAAAATGACCCAACTGCGTAAAGAAGCTCGTGCAGCGGGTGTTGATATGCGTATCGTGCGTAATACTTTATTACGTCGTGCGTTAGAAGACACTAACTACACTGTGTTAAATGACGTATTTGTAGGTCCAACACTTATCGCATTCTCAACTGAACATCCAGGTGCTGCGGCACGTTTGTTCAAAGAATTTGCTAAAACAAACGATAAGTTTGAAATTAAAGGTGCAGCTTTTGAAGGCGAGTTTATCGCTGCTAAAGATATCGATCGTTTAGCAAGCTTACCAACTTACGACGAAGCGATTGCGCGCTTAATGGGTACGATGAAAGAAGCCGCTGCAGGCAAATTTGTTCGTACTTTGGCAGCATTACGCGACAAAATGCAAGGCGAAGCCGCTTAATTTATTTAAGTAAACTTAACTACGCTTAGCATTTTTTAAACCAAATTCACTTATTTAGGAACACACATCATGGCATTAACTAACCAAGAAATTCTTGATGCAATCGCTGAAAAATCAGTAATGGAAATTGTAGATCTTATCTCTGCAATGGAAGAAAAATTTGGCGTATCAGCCGCTGCACTAGCAGCAGCACCTGCAGCAGCCGGTGACGCGCCTGCAGCAGAAGAAAAAGACGACTTCACCGTTGTATTAACTGGCGCTGGCGACAAGAAAGTAGCTGTTATTAAAGCAGTTCGCGAAATCACTGGCTTGGGCTTAAAAGAAGCTAAAGACCTAGTTGAAGGCGCACCACAAACTGTTAAAGAAGGCGTAGCGAAAGCTGAAGCTGAAGAATTGAAGAAAAAATTAGAAGAAGCAGGCGCATCAGTAGAATTGAAATAATTCTCGCACCTAAGTTTTCTAAACTTCAAAAAGCCATTATTGCACTTGCAATAATGGCTTTTTTTTATTATAATCATTCTCTTGACCTTTCGTGTCTGATTGAATATAAGATGGCACACGCACCAAGGACAGAATTGTTCCATGCAAGTTAGAAAGTCTGGTAATGCGTAAAAAACTTTAGCTAAATACCCCAAAGGTGTTTGGCTTTTTGTCGTCTCTACAGTTTTTGTTTGTATCGATTTTATATTATATCGCTGATTGGGTTATGCATCCTGTGATGATTAACTTATCCGCTGATTGAGCAAGGTTTTAAGATTTCCGTTAGGAAATTGGATTTAAGTTGGTGACCTAAGACTGTAGGGATTGGGTCATCAAATCTTTTAAAAATAGATTCCATCGTTGATAAATGCGCAAAAAGTTTAATTTCCTAACAGGAAATTTGGTGATTTGTGACTTTATCAGTGCATAGCGGTATCAGTGCACTGAAGTATTGATAGATGGGTAGGCATTAACGCTTTGAATGTTTAAGGACTTTTAATGGCATACTCGTATACTGAAAAAAAACGCATTCGTAAAAGTTTTGCAAAGTTGCCCACCGTCATGGACGTGCCATACTTATTGGCCATCCAAGTTGACTCATATGAGCAATTTTTGCAAGAAAATAAAAAGCCAAAAGGTCGGGAAAACATTGGTTTACAAGCCGCTTTTAATTCTATTTTCCCTATTGAAAGCCATACTGGCAATGCGGAGCTACAATTTGTTGAATACTATCTAGGTACACCAGAGTTTGATGTGCGCGAATGTATTTTACGTGGTTCAACCTATGCAGCGCCATTACGTGTCAAAATCCGTTTGGTCATCAAAGACAAAGATGTTAAAGACAAAGATGCTAAAGCGGCAATTAAAGATATCCGTGAACAAAGCGTCTATATGGGTGAAATCCCATTGATGACTGAAAATGGTACTTTTGTGATTAATGGTACTGAGCGTGTCATCGTATCGCAATTACACCGTTCACCAGGCGTATTCTTTGACCATGACAAAGGCAAATCACATTCAAGTGGTAAAGTGCTATATAACGCCCGTATTATTCCTTACCGTGGTTCATGGTTAGACTTTGAATTTGATGCCAAAGACTTGGTGTTTGCTCGTATTGACCGTCGCCGTAAATTATTGGCAACGGTGATTTTGCATGCCATTGGAATGAATACACAGCAAATTTTAGATGCGTTTTATGAAAAAACCCACGTCTATAAAGGTGATGAGCAATTTGAAATCGATCTTGTCACTGACCGTTTACGCGGTGAAATGGCGCAGTTTGAAATCGTTTCACCGGATGGCGAAGTGATTGTTGAACAAGGTAAACGTATCAACGCGCGCGCGATTCGTAAAATCGAACAAGCCGGTATGACTAAATTGCCTGTGCCTGATGAATACCTGTATGAGCGTATTTTGGCTCAAGATATCGTTGTGGATGATGAAGTCATTGCACGCGCTAACCAATTGCTTGACCACGAGACTTTGGTCAAAATCAGCAATAATGGTATTAAAGAATTTGATATTTTATTCACTAACGATATTGATCATGGTTCATATATCGCCGATACACTGCGCGCGGATACCGCAATGAGCCGTGAAGAAGCGTTGATTGAAATCTACAAAGTAATGCGTCCAGGTGAGCCACCAACACTCGATACAGCTGAAAAACTGTTTGAATCGATGTTCTTTAACGCGGACCGTTATGATTTATCAAATGTCGGTCGCATGAAGTTCAACCGTCGTTTGGGCCGTGCCTATGAGCCAACCAATGACCCTGATGTGCAGCGTGAACGCAGTGTGTTGACCAACGAAGACATTATCGACGTATTAAAAATGTTGATTGAAATTCGTGATGGTCGTGGGGTAGTGGACGATATTGACCATTTAGGTAACCGCCGTGTCCGTTCAGTCGGTGAGATGACAGAAAATCAATTTCGTGTGGGTTTAGTCCGTGTTGAGCGTGCTGTCAAAGAGCGTCTAAGCTCAGCTGAAACAGATAACTTATCGCCACAAGATTTAATCAACTCAAAACCTGTGGCAGCCGCCATTAAAGAGTTCTTCGGTTCATCACAATTGTCACAGTTCATGGACCAAAACAACCCGTTGTCAGAAATCACCCATAAGCGTCGTGTTTCTGCATTAGGTCCAGGTGGTTTAACACGTGAACGTGCAGGCTTTGAAGTCCGTGACGTACACCAAACCCATTATGGTCGTGTGTGTCCGATTGAAACCCCTGAGGGTCCAAACATCGGTCTAATCAACTCACTAGCTGTCTACGCTAAAACCAATGAATTTGGTTTTTTAGAAACCCCGTATCGTAAAGTAGTCGACGGTAAAGTAACGGATGAAATCGAGTATTTATCAGCGATTGAAGAAGTGGGCACTGTGATTGCACAAGCGGATTCGCCGATTGACCAAAGCGGTCAGTTGACAGAAGATTATGTCTCTGTGCGTAACTATGGTGAATTTGTCCGTATGGCACCAGAGAAAGTGACCCACATGGACGTATCACCGCGTCAGGTTGTGTCTGTGGCAGCAAGTTTGATTCCATTCTTGGAACATGACGATGCCAACCGTGCTTTGATGGGTTCAAACATGCAGCGCCAAGCGGTACCCACTTTACGTTCTGACAAACCACTGGTTGGTACAGGTATGGAGCGTCACGTTGCCCGTGACTCCGGTGTGTGTGTGACTGCCAAACGTGGCGGCGTCATTATGGACGTGGATGCGAGCCGTGTCGTTGTAAAAGTGAATGAAGATGAAATGCAAGCGGGCGAAGCGGGCATTGATATCTACAACTTAATCAAATACACCCGTTCAAACCAAAACACCTGTATTAACCAACGCATTATCGTCAACCAAGGTGATGTCATTGCGCGTGGGGATATCTTGGCAGATGGCCCATCAACCGATTTGGGTGAGTTGGCATTGGGTCAAAACATGCGTGTGGCGTTCATGCCTTGGAACGGTTACAACTTCGAAGACTCGATTTTGTTATCTGAGCGTGTGGTTAAAGAAGATCGTTTTACCACCATTCACATCCAAGAATTAACCTGTGTGGCGCGTGATACCAAATTGGGTACGGAAGAAATCACTGCCGATATTCCAAACGTGGGTGAAGCAGCCCTAGCTAATCTAGATGAAGCAGGTATCGTCTACATTGGTGCGGAAGTGCAAGGTGGCGATATCTTGGTGGGTAAAGTGACACCAAAAGGTGAAACCCAGCTCACCCCTGAAGAAAAACTACTTCGTGCAATTTTTGGTGAAAAAGCCGCGGACGTTAAAGATACGTCGTTGCGAGTGCCTTCTTCTACCAAAGGTACGGTGATTGACGTCCAAGTCTTTACCCGTGATGGTGTAGAAAAAGACAGCCGTGCGCAAGCTATCGAAAAAGCCCAGCTTGATAGCTATCGTAAAGACTTAAAAGAAGAATTGCGTATCTTTGAAAACGCCGCACGCGGTCGCATTATTTCATTGCTTGACGGTCAGACTGTCAGTGGTGGCGCGGGCTTAAAATCAGGTACGGTATTGAGTGAAGACTCAATGCAAGACATGTCACTTGAAACATTGCTGGATATTCAGCCAACCCAAGAAGATACCGCAGAGCGTTTATCACAAATTGGTGACTTTTTAACCGATAAACAAAAAGAAATCGATGAAAAATTCACTGAGAAAAAACGCAAATTAACGGCAGGTGATGACTTAACGCATGGTGTGCAAAAAATCGTCAAAGTGTATTTGGCAGTAAAACGTCGTATTCAGCCAGGTGACAAAATGGCGGGTCGTCATGGTAACAAAGGGGTGGTATCACGTATCATGCCGATTGAAGACATGCCATATGATGAAAACGGCAACCCAGTGGATGTGGTACTAAACCCACTAGGCGTACCATCGCGTATGAACGTCGGTCAGATTCTAGAAACCCACTTAGGCGGCGCAGCACGTGGTTTGGGTATCAAAATTGACGAGATGATCAAACAACAAGCGGCAGTTGCTGAGTTACGTGATTTCTTAGACAAAATCTATAACCAAATTGGCGGCGAGCAAGTGGACTTGGGCAGCATCAGTGATGACGAAATCATTGCCATGTCAAAAAATCTACGTGCTGGCGTACCAATGGGTACCGCAGTATTTGATGGCGCTAAAGAACAGCAAATCAAAGGCTTGCTAGAATTAGCGGGTATGCCAACCTCGGGTCAGCAAGTATTGTTTGATGGCCGTACCGGTCAACAGTTTGATCGTCCGGTGACCGTGGGTTATATGTACATGCTCAAACTCAACCACTTGGTTGATGACAAAATGCACGCACGTTCAACGGGTTCGTACTCACTGGTTACCCAGCAGCCATTGGGTGGTAAAGCCCAGTTTGGTGGTCAGCGCTTCGGTGAGATGGAAGTGTGGGCACTTGAAGCTTATGGTGCTGCTTATACATTGCAAGAGATGTTGACGGTGAAATCCGATGACGTGGAAGGTCGTACTCGTATGTACAAAAACATCGTCGATGGCGAACAGAACATGTCAGCTGGTATGCCAGAATCGTTCAACGTATTGACCAAAGAGATTAAGTCATTGGGTATCAATATTGAGTTAAAAGATCATAGCAAAAGTAAAAACTAAGTCATGATTGTGAGTATGGTGACTTTAGTAACGTCGCCATACTCAAACTCAATAGTTTACCTTTTTAATGACAAACGAATAAAAATTAACCTTAAATTGAAAGTCAATCTGTAGCGACCTTCAATTTAATCGATGGAGAAGCAGTTTGAAAGACTTATTAGACATCATGAAAAGCCCTGCCGACTCTGGTAACCAAGAGTTCGACAGCATTCAAATTTCTCTTGCCTCACCTGATACCATCAAATCTTGGTCGCATGGGGAAGTTAAAAAGCCTGAAACCATCAACTATCGTACTTTCAAACCAGAACGTGATGGTCTTTTTTGTGCCAAAATTTTTGGACCTGTTAAAGACTACGAATGCTTGTGTGGTAAATACAAACGCCGTAAATTCCAAGGCGTGATCTGTGAAAAATGTGGCGTTGAAGTGACCGCTGCCAAAGTACGCCGCGAGCGTATGGGTCACATTGAGCTGGCAAGCCCAGTTGCACATATTTGGTTCTTAAAATCATTACCAAGCCGTATTGGTCTACTACTTGATATGACTTTGCGTGATATTGAGCGCGTATTGTATTTTGAAAGCTATGTAGTGACTGACCCAGGTTTAACTACCCTTGAAAAATATCAGTTGCTCGATGATGAAGATTACTTCAAAGCACTTGAAGAGTTTGGTGATGAATTCACCGCGAAAATGGGTGCTGAAGCGGTTCAAGACTTGCTGCGCGATATTGACGTGGATTTGGAAATCGACCAGTTACGTGAAGAAATTCCTAACACCGGTTCAGAAACCAAACTTAAAAAAATGTCAAAACGCCTGAAATTGCTTGAGTCATTCCGTGATTCAAACAATAAGCCAGAATGGATGGTAATGACCGTATTACCTGTATTGCCACCCGATTTGCGTCCATTGGTACCGCTTGAAGGGGGGCGTTTTGCCACTTCAGACTTAAATGATTTATATCGCCGCGTCATTAACCGTAACAACCGTTTAAAACGCTTGTTGGAACTCAATGCGCCTGACATCATCGTGCGTAACGAAAAACGTATGCTGCAAGAGTCAGTGGATGCGCTGCTTGACAACGGTCGCCGCGGTCGTGCGATTACAGGTAGCAACAAACGTCCTTTGAAATCTTTAGCCGATATGATTAAAGGTAAACAAGGCCGTTTCCGTCAAAACTTACTCGGTAAACGTGTTGACTATTCAGGTCGTTCGGTCATTACCGTGGGTCCATACCTGCGTCTACACCAATGTGGCTTGCCTAAAAAAATGGCACTTGAACTGTTCAAACCCTTTACTTATGCCAAACTTTTACAAAATGGCATCGCGACCACTATCAAAGCTGCTAAGAAAATGGTTGAGCGTGAAGAACCGGCAGTGTGGGATATGCTTGCCAGCGTGATTCGTGAGCACCCAGTGCTACTAAACCGTGCACCGACCCTCCATCGTTTGGGTTTGCAAGCATTTGAGCCTGTACTGATTGAAGGTAAAGCGATTCAGCTACATCCGCTAGTTTGTAGCGCGTTCAACGCCGACTTTGATGGTGACCAAATGGCGGTACACGTACCGTTAACTTTGGAGGCCCAACTTGAAGCCCGTGCCTTGATGATGTCAACCAACAACATCTTGTCACCTGCCAATGGTGAGCCAATCATCACGCCATCACAAGACGTTGTATTGGGTTTGTATTACATCAGCCGTTCGCACATCAATGCCAAAGGCGAAAACATGACTTTCTCAAACGTGAAAGAAGTGTATCGCGCGCTAGGTACCGGTGATTTAAGCGTCAATGCCAAAATTAAAGTACGTATTGAAGAAACCACGTATGACGAAGAAGGCAATGCCAATACCGTTACCAAAATGGTTGATACCGTTGCGGGTCGCTGTTTGATTTGGAATATTACCCCAAAAGGTATGAGCTTTGAAGAAGTCAACAAAGAGATGACTAAGAAAAACATCGCTCGCCTTATCAATTCTTGCTACCGCAAAATGGGCGTGAAAGACAGCGTCATGTTTGCTGACCAATTGATGTATTTGGGTTTTGCCCAAGCGACGTTGTCAGGTGTATCCATTGGTATGGAAGATATGCTCATTCCACCTACCAAAAATAAAATCATCGAAGCGGCTGATGCAGAAGTTCGTGAGATTGAAAGCCAGTTTGAACAAGGCTTCGTGACCGCGGGTGAACGTTATAACAAAGTCATTGATATTTGGTCACGTACCAATGACCAAATCGCCAAAGCGATGATGGATAACCTATCACAAGATACCGTTGTCAACAGCCAAGGTGAAACGGAAAAAGAAAAATCGTTTAACTCGATTTATATCATGTCGGATTCAGGGGCGCGTGGTAGTGCCGCACAGATTCGTCAGTTGGCAGGTATGCGTGGTCTAATGGCAAAACCAGACGGCTCGATTATTGAAACCCCCATTAAAGCCAACTTCCGTGAAGGCTTAAGCGTTTTACAGTACTTTATCTCGACGCACGGTGCCCGTAAAGGTCTAGCCGATACCGCACTAAAAACCGCAAACTCAGGTTACTTAACCCGTCGCTTGGTTGACGTTGCGCAAGATTTGGTTATCACCCAGCCTGATTGTGGTACCGATAAAGGTATCTTGATGAAGCCACACATTGAAGGTGGTGAAATCATTGAGCAATTGGCTGACCGAGTGCTGGGCCGAGTCACTGCTAAAGATGTGATGTCAAATAAAACAGGCGAATTAGCCATCCCATCGGGTACCTTGCTCGATGAGCATTGGGTAAAAGTGCTTGATGAACATGGTATTGACGAAGTTTGGGTGCGTTCAGTGATTACTTGTGAAGTGCCACATGGCGTCTGTTCACAATGTTATGGTCGTGACTTAGCACGTGGTCACCGCGTCAATATTGGTGAGTCTGTGGGTGTTATGGCAGCGCAATCAATCGGTGAGCCAGGTACTCAGCTAACCATGCGTACCTTCCACGTGGGTGGTGCCGCGAGTGCCGCAGCCGTGGAAAATAGCATTCAGGTTAATAAAGGCGGTACTGTTCGCTTCCAAAACTTGAAATCTGTAAGCCATGCCGACGGTCATTTGGTGGTAGTTTCTCGCTCTGCAGAAATTAGTATTACTGATGAATTAGGCCGTGAGCGTGAGCGCTATAAAGCACCGTATGGTTCGTCAATTCTAGTGGCTGATGGCACCGAAGTTACCCCAGGTCAAACCATTGGTAAATGGGATCCGCATACCCATCCAATCATTACCGAGGTATCAGGTACCGCACGCTTTAGCGAAATCACCGATGGCTTAACCGCTACCATGAAAATCGATGAAGCAACAGGTATGAGCTCATACGAAATCTTGGCAACTAAAGACCGCCCAAGCTCGGGTAAAGATTTACGTCCTGCGATTATCCTTGATACCAAAGAGGGTAAAGAAGTGGTGTACTTCTTACCACAGCAAACCATCATTCGTGTGCGTGAAGGCGATGAAGTAACAACAGGTTCGATTTTAGGTCGTGTACCACAAGAATCATCAGGTACCAAAGATATTACCGGTGGTCTACCACGTGTTGCTGACTTATTTGAAGCGCGTCGTCCAAAAGACCATGCGATTATGGCGGAAATGAGTGGTACAGTAAGCTTTGGTAAAGACACCAAAGGTAAAAACCGCTTTATCATTACCAATGATGATGGCGAAGTGCATGAAGAGTTGATTCCGAAATGGCGTCAAATCAACGTATTTGAGGGTGAACGTGTTGAGCGTGGTGAGGTGATTGCCGATGGTCCACAAAACCCACACGATATCTTACGCTTAAAAGGTGAAACTGAGCTTGCCAACTACATCGTCAATGAAGTACAAGACGTTTACCGTTTACAAGGGGTAAAAATTAACGACAAGCATATTGAAGTGATTATTCGTCAGATGCTACGTAAAGTTGAAATTACCGATGGCGGTGACTCAAATCACTTTAAAGGCGACCAAGCTGAATACGCTGATATCGTAGCCACGAACAAAAAACTCGACGAAGAAAACAAATTCCCAGTCAAGTTTGACCGTTTATTGCTCGGTATCACCAAAGCCTCATTGGCAACTGAAAGCTTTATTTCTGCGGCGTCATTCCAAGAAACAACGCGCGTATTGACGGCGGCAGCAGTTACTGGCAAGATTGATGACTTACGCGGTCTAAAAGAAAACGTGGTTGTCGGTCGCTTGGTACCATCAGGTACTGGTTTAGCTTACCATGCCCAGCGTCTAGAGAGCGGTAAAACCACCGCTACAGAAGCTACTGAAAATCAGCAGCTAGAAGCATTAGACACCTTGTTTGCCGAAAACATGGAGCCTGCGTCAATGTCATTTGAAGACAAATTTGCTGAAGAGTTTAATAGCCAAGATGCAAAATAATCGTTAATCAGTCATAAAAAGGCCGGTGCTTGCAACTGGCCTTTTTTTTCATCAAAATATCCGTATCAAATGTCCAAGGAAACAATATGGCAGGTCGTGTTGCACGTTATCAAGCAGATAGAACCAATCAAAAAATGTATTTTTGCCGAATTTATTGTCAGCAAGCTGAACAGACGCCAAAAGGGCAATTACAGGAAGCACATATTGAAAGTGCGCTCATGCATTTGTACGGCGGCTATTTGGCATTTTTACAAGAAGTAGCACGCTATTATAATTTAACTATGCTAAACCCCAGTCTGCAATCAATTAGTGATGCGTTGGAGGCTAAAACCCAAGTATCACCTGAAGTCATGCGGTTAAAGCAACTATTAGCTAATGATTATTTGGGGGATATCGAAAAAGCATGGCAGCAAATTATCTATAAACCTGTGCCACAAAATCTTGGAAATGAGAGTGATGAAAGCAATAAAAATGCCAAATTGCCGGTGATTGATGTTATGGCAAGTCCATCAAGTACCAATATTTCAGTCGATATGATTCGCCAATGGCGCGGCGATTTGGTGGATACCATTGATAGTTTGCGAGAAGGGATGATTGAGTTTTAATCGTTTAATCAATTTTGGTATTTATTACCTTGTTACTTATCACCTTAATACTTATCAAAGACCATAAAAAAGCTCGATAATTAATCGAGCTTTTTTATTAAGGTTTATTAACTAGGGTTTATTAAAAAATCATTCGTTCAGTGGTTTATTGTTATTTAACTGCGCGTAGTTGATATTGTTACCCGTCGTGGGCATCGGCACCGATGCTTGCTCCTCAGGGCGTTTTCGGGTAACCGCTTGCGGGGGTTTACTATCATCACTGGTAATTTCATTGCCCTTACTATCGACGCGTCTAGTCCCATTGTCAGTGAGCTCAATGGTTTCCTGCTCTTGTTTTTTGGATTTGGCGCGATTATTCACTGACACCCATTCTACAGGTTGACCTTTGAGCATTTTAGAGGTGAAATCCATCCAAATGGGTAGCGCCGCCACGCCACCAAATTCTTTTTTACCCATACTGATCGGTTGGTCAAAACCGACCCAAACTGTCGTCACCATTCTAGGGTGGATACCAGCAAACCACGCATCTTTGGCATCATTGGTAGTACCTGTCTTGCCACCCAAATCTGAGCGACCTAGCGCCCGCGCCTTAATCGCAGTACCGCGCTGGATGACATCACGTAAGATATTGGCCATTTGGAATGCCACGTTAGAAGAAATAATACGCGGCGCTTGCTGTGCTGGAATATACTGGATAGGCATGGCTTTTAGCTTATCAGTGTCGGGACCTGCATCATATAATTGCGCTTCAAGGGACGCTTGGCGTGCTAGCATTTGCTGCGTGCTGGCTTCTAATGCCGCTTCTTCTTTACTAAGTTTTTTCTTATCTTGTTTGTCTAAATTGTCTTGTTCTTTGGTTTTAGCCAGTGGGTTTGCATTGAATAAATCCGATTTTTCAGTCGCTTTATCGCCTGCTTGCATGTCTTTACTTTGACCACTTAACAAAGCAGTTTGTTGTTCTTGGAATGCTGTTAAGTTATCTTCATTGGTTTGCTGTAAATCATTGTTAAAACATACCGCACAGGCTTGTTTTGGGTTGGCTTGGTATTGCAGCTTACCGTTGTAGTCAAAAATTTGCTGAATAAAATAAGGTTGAATACGGTGACCGCCGTTGGCAAAGGTCGCATAGCCCGTAGCCATCTGTAATGGGGTCGCTTCACCAGAACCGAGTGCCAATGATAAGGTGTTTGGCATGCGTTCTTTTTCCAACCCAAATTCATTGAGTAGCTCACGTGTATCAGAGATACCCGCTGAACGTAGCACTCGAATCGATACTAGGTTGCGCGATAGGTATAAACCTTTACGCAGTGGAATCATCCCCAAATTGCGCCCATCTGAGTTCTTGGGTTTCCAGGAACCGACGGTCAATGGATCATCAGATATCATGGTATCTGGGCTAAAGCCTTTTTCTAGGGCAGTGGCGTAAACTAATGGCTTGATGGTTGATCCTGGCTGACGATAGCCTTGAATGGCGCGGTTAAATTTACTCTTATTAAAATCAAAGCCACCAACGACCGCAAGTAACGCGCCAGTTTCTGGATTGACCGATACTAGGCTACCTTCAACGGCTGGAATTTGCACCAAACTCCAACTGCTGTTGTCAGCATTTGATGTGACATACACAATATCATGCAGGTTGACGATATTGTTGGAGATAAATGCTGAGTTTGGATTACGGTAGTGCAGTGTCGCCCAGCGCATGTTTGACCAAGGCACTTTAATCTGGGTACCGTTTTTCATAACCGCATCAAAGCCATTGCCAGGATAGACTTTGGTGACTTCAACCGGATAAAAAGAATGGATAACCGGGAAATTGGCAAGCTTGCCAAGTTTTTCTTTATCTTTTGTATTAGCAGGGGCGCCACGCCAACCGTGGCGGCGATCATACGCAAATAAACCGCGTTTAATGGCGTTTTCTGCAATTTCTTGTGCTTCGCTATTAATGGTAAGCTTCACACGCCAGCCCGAATTGATGACAGCTTCGCCATATTGCTCCACCAATGAGGCACGGGTCATTTCCGCCAAATACGGTAAGTTTTTATCAAGCTTTGCTTGGTATAGGCGCAGTCCAATGGGTGCGGCAACCGCTTCGTCGTGTTGCGCTTGGCTAATCGCGCCATTTTTAAGCATCTGACCCAAAATCCAGTTACGCCGCTCTAAGGCGCGCTCAGGGTTGGCAACAGGATTGTATTTTGATGGCGCTTTTGGCAGACCGGCAATCATTGCCATTTCTGCAATGGTTAGGTTATTTAATGATTTACTATAATATTGCTTAGCGGCAGCTTTAATCCCATACGCACCTTGACCCAAATAGATTTTATTAACATATAAGGTCATGATGTCTTGTTTAGACAGCTTTTCTTCAATTTTACGGGCTAAAAATAACTCCGTTAATTTACGATTAAGGGTACGTTCGGAGGATAAAAAATAATTTTTGGCAACCTGCTGGGTAATCGTTGACCCGCCTGTTTGGCTATCCTCGCTCACTGCTTCGGTCAGTGCGCGCCCAATGCCCTTAATACTGATACCACTGTGCTGAAAAAATGACGAATCTTCGGCTGCTAAAAAAGCATTCACCATATTTTTGGGAATTTGCTCATAACTCACTGGCAAAGACATATCATTACCGTATTGACCAATTAATTGGTTGTCCTCGGTATAGATTTGTAGTGGCATTGACAGCTTGGCTTTTTTAAGGTCATCTAAGCTTGGTAGGCTAGGTGATATATACATCGCCATACCATAAAAACCGATGGGGAAAGCTAATACCAAGATAAAAAGAAACGCTAAAATTGCAACCAAGAGATTGAGTAAAAATTTCATCCAAGTAAAGGTAGCAGCAGTCGACTGGGTCATAAAGTCATTAGCTCAAAGCAAAATAAAGCTTTATTATACCTAAAAAAATTTGAGTTCTGTGAAAAATCTATTTTGCTTTTCGCTTGTTTTTAAACCACCCAATAAATTAGTCATAACTAAAGGTTGAATCAAATAAATTTCTAAAGTATTGTAACGTAGTAAAAATCATGTTACTGAACTTAGTATACAAGGAACAAACTTGTGAGGTTATTTACAAAAAACAACAAGCTAGTCGTTGGGGTAGATATCACCACCACTGCGATCAAAATGGTTGAAATAACACGGCAGCAAGGTCTATTTCATTTAAGAAATTACGGCATTGAACCGTTACCCCGCGGTGCTGTTGTTGATAAAAATATTGTAGATATTGAAGCGGTCAGTGACGCCCTCGCAAGATTATCTCGTAGCAGAGGTTTTTCCAGCAAAAATATTGCGACAGCCGTAGCAGGCTCTTCGGTTATTAGCAAAATCATTGAGATGGAAGCGGATCTCACAGAGCTTGAACGAGAATCCCTTATACGTCTAGATGCTGACCAATATATTCCCTATCCTTTATCAGAAGTTAATTTAGATTTTGAAGTGATTGGCCCTTCAGCTACGCCTGATATGTGTAAGGTATTGTTAGTTGCCTCTCGCACTGAAAACGTTGACCAACGTGTCGACGCGGGTGCTTTGGCTGGGCTGGATACTAAAATTGTGGATGTGGAGTCTTACGCAGTTGAACGCGCCTTTCAATTGATGGTCGATAGCTTGCCAGGTCAACCTCAGCATATAGCCCTTATTGATATCGGGCACAGCCAAACCACGCTTTATATTGCAAAAGACGGGGAGTTTGTGTACAGCCGTGAACAGCTTTTTGGCGGCGCCCAGTTAACTGAAAGTATTCAAAATCGTTATGGTTTGACGTTCGAGGAGGCGATGATTAATAAGCGCACCCTGTCATTGCCAGATGATTACTATACGGATGTGTTATTGCCATTTTTAGATGCTATTGTGCAGCAAATCACCCGCTCGCTGCAGTTTTATTTTTCATCAAGCCAAAATAGCCAAGTAGACTATATCTCGTTGGGCGGTGGTAGTGCCAGCATTGCGGGTCTAGCGAGCATGGTTGAACAAAAACTTGGTACTCGCACAGGTATTGCCAATGCATTTTCAAATATGACGATTAATAACCATATCAACACTGAATTACTGATTATGGACGCGCCAAGCTTGATGGCGGCTTGTGGCTTGGCGTTACGGAGTTTTGATTAATGGCAAAGATTAACTTACTTCCTTGGCGTCAAGAACTTCGTGAACAAAGAAACCGTGAGTTTATGACTTTAGTGGTTGCGGTATTATTATTATCACTACTTGGTGCCTTTGCGGCATGGAGTTACTATAAAAACACCCTAGAAAACCAGCAGCTTGCTAATGAACGCATCAAACAAGAAAACGCTAATTTAGACAAGGCGTTAAAAGAAATCCAAACCCTTGAGCAGCAGCGTGATGATATCATCGCGCGTATGAAAGTGATTCAAGACTTGCAAGGCCGTCGCCCTGTCCCTGTCCGTATTTGGGAAGATATTGCCAGAATTATCCCCGCACAAATGTATTTAACCAGTATGAAGCGTGAAGCTGATACCATCACCTTTACCGGTCAAGCCGACAACCCGAATGTGATTTCAACATTTATGCGCAGTCTTGATGGGACGCAGTGGTTAGAAAAATCGGCTGTGGTCAGTATACAGCAGCCCAATGCGGTGGCTTATCAAGCCCCCACACCCGCACCTGCTGCTGGTAACATCAGTGCTAGCAGTACCAGCGCAACATTACCAGAAGCCAATTACGTGACTTTTGTGGTAACAACCATGGTTAAGCAAACCGACATCGCCAGTGCTACCGCTGCAAGTGGCGTTGCGGCAAGTGCGAGTAAGGAGAAATAACGGTGAAATTAACCAATCCGCTAAAAAGACCGAAACTCGTCAAAAAACCCGTTCACATTACCGCAAAAAAATCGTTTGATGTTAAAGCCTTTACCGAAAGCTTTAAATCCCTGGACCAAAATAATTATGGTAGCTGGCCTGTGCCTGTTAAGGTTACCGTATTGCTATTTATGGTTGCTGTTATCGCCTTTTTAACTTGGTTTTTGCCGATTAGTACCAAACGTGATGAGATTGCCGCTGCCGAAGCCGAGCAGCAAACCTTGTTAGATGAATATCGCCAAAAAGAATCCAAAGCACGTCATCTAAAAGAATATCAGGCGCAAGTATCAAAAATGCAGTCTGATTTTAAAGAACTGCTCAATCAATTACCCAAAGACACCCGTATTTCTGACTTGGTGGATGGCATTAATATGGTTGGTGTGGGCAGTAATGTCAAATTTCAGGATATTAAAGTTGAACCCGAAGTCTCCCAAGAATTCTTTATTGAGCAGCCAATTCGTATTGCCGCTTTAGGAGATTATCACCAATTTGGCTCATTCATTAGTGGGCTTGCTAAATTACCTCGGATTATTACCCTCCATGACTTTGAAGTTGCCAACCCTAGTCCTAGCCTAGACAAGCTACCAGAAACCAATCTTGTTTTGAACGTTAAAACTTATCGTTCAAAAGAGTTAACTGAAGAAGAATTGAAAAAAGCACAAAAAGATAATCAAAAAAATCCAGCTGGGTCTGACAATAAGGAAGCGAATAATGGCAATTAATAAAAAACCGCTCACTATTTGCTTAGCCCTATTAGCCCTGTTATCTGGCTGTACCGACCGTGTCGGTTTGGCAGAGCAACAAATGCAGGACATCCGTAACCAGCCTGCGCAACCGGTAAAGCCACCGCCGACACCCGAAGTGGTACAAGAGTTTAATTACAGCGCTTCACCGCTGCGTAGTCCATTTATGCCGCCTAGTTTAATGCTGCAAGCCAATCAAGTACAGCAAATGAAAGGGGTCAGACCCGATGTGTCCCGACTCAAAGAGCCACTTGAACAATTTGAGTTGAATGAGCTTACCTACAAAGGTACGATGGTGTCATCATCTGGCGAGGTGTATGGTCTTGTGCAACGCCCAGATGGGGGGATTGCCAGTGTCAAAGTGGGTAATTATATGGGTAAAAATGAGGGGCGTATTGCAGAGATTACCCCAACCCAAATTAACTTAATTGAAATCATACCAGACAGTCGTGTCGGCTATGTCGAAAAAGCAAACTCAATTGTTGCCGCAGTTAGTCAATAAAACAAAGGGATAATTCAATGAATTTTAATGCCTATCCATTTCGAACTTCAACGTCTAAGCTTGCGGTAGCGATGAGTGCGATGTTAGTATCTAGCAGTGTGTTTGCAGCTGATACCATTAGAAATATCTCGGTTACCACGCCGAGCGCTGTGCTAACAGAACTCAATATCGACTTCGCTAACAGTGCTGTGACGCCGACGGCTTATGAACTTGCCTCACCCACACGATTGGTGTTGGATTTCCCCAATGTGAATAATCAAATTGCATCACGGATGCAAACTTATAACCAAGGCTATGTCAAAAATATCACCACGCTGACCAATGACAGTATGACACGTATGATTATTGAGTTGTCAAATCAAGCGACCTTTAGTACACGTGTGATTAATAATCGCCTGGTAGTATCAATGCAGCCGAAAACCACAGCAGCTACCAATCCAGCTATCGTTAAACCTGTGGTGACTACAGCGGCCGTTGTGAGTCAGCCCGCGGTGGTAACGCCTGCTGCCGTAGTGACTGAAGCTGCGCCTGTGATTGCTACACCGCCACCTGTGGTCGTGCAAACGCCGCCACCTGTTGCCGTCGTGACCCAAACACCAAAAGCCGCGCCACCCGCCAATACCATGGTAGTCAAAGTCAATCCTTTATTAAATCCTGCTGCCGCCGTTGTTCAACAATACAACTATGATGGTCTAGCGGCGATTAATTTTAATGGCACCTCGAACGGCGGCGGTAATATTAGCGTTAATTTGGTAAATGACAGCATCCCTGTGGATGTGCAGCGCATGGGTGATGAGTTAGTCATTCGTCTGACAGGCGCTACCATTCCCAGTCGTCTGCAAAAACAAATGAGCGTCGGTAACGGCTTGGTGCGTGATGTTATCGCAACCAACCAAGGACGCAATGGCGTGATTCGTATTACCATGACAGGCGATTATGACTATAGAGCCTTTCAAACAGGTAATCAGCTAAATATCAATATCGATCCCCCCAAACGTCTGCGCGAGCCGACCCTTGAGGAGCGTACCTATAGCGGGGCGCCTTTATCACTAGAGTTTCAAGATGTCAGCGTGCGGACGATTTTAGAAGTGTTGGCACAACATACCAATACCAATATTGTTGCCAGTGACAGCGTCAGTGGTAATATTACCTTGCGTCTGATTAACGTGCCTTGGGATCAAGCCCTAGATATTATCCTAAAAAGTAAAAATTTGGATAAACGGGTTAATGGTAATGTAATTTGGGTGGCACCCGCGGCAGAACTTGCCAAACAAGAAGCCGATGAGTTAAAAGCGCAACAAGAGAAAAAAGTATTAGACCCACTGCGTACCGAATATATCCGACTCAACTATGCCAAAGCAGAAAATGTACGAACATTGATTGAAGCAGGCAGAGCAACATCCGATCGTTCGAGCAGCAATACCTCACTGTTAACAGACAGAGGTACAGTTACAATCGATACCCGAACCAATACCTTGATTGTTAAAGATACGGCTGAAACCATCAGCAACATCCGTGATTTGATTAGTAAAATCGATATCGCTGTCAAACAAGTGATGATTGAAGCCCGCATTGTGAGTGCGACAGACACCTTTAGTAAAGAACTTGGGGTAAAATGGGGCATTTTATCACAAGGCGCGGCAAGTAATCGTAACCTGCTGGTGGGTGGTAATTTAAGCACCATTGATAGCCTTAAGACTTATACCACAGCTACAAATTCCGACGGTACTACCTATCCAGTCTATAGCGGTATCACTGCCGCTAATAACCTCAGTGTCAATTTGGGGGCAACCAACGCCGCAGGTTCGATTGCCTTTGGCTTGTTGAGTATTTCAGATTTACTATTAGATTTAGAGTTGTCAGCCATGCAAGCGGATAACAAGGGTGAAGTCATCTCCAGTCCAAAAGTGCTAACCGCCGACAAACAAACCGCCAAAATCATGTCAGGCACACAAATCCCTTATCAAGAAGCCTCTGCCAGTGGGGCGACCTCAACGAGCTTTGTCGAAGCGGCATTGAGTCTTGAAGTGACCCCTAATATCACCCCTGAAGGTCGTATTGGCATGGATTTGAGTATTGAAAATGGTTCACCAACTATCGTCAATGGTGCGACAGCGGTTTCTAAAGATTCGATTAAAACCAACGTGGTCGTCGATGATGGTCAAACGGTTGTGCTCGGTGGCGTGTTTAAAAATACCTTAGGTAACGATGTGACTAAAATCCCTTTCTTAGGCGATTTACCTTATGTTGATCGCTTCTTTAAACGCACCTCAAAAAGCAATAACAAGCAAGAATTATTGATTTTTGTGACCCCAAAATTGGTGAATGACACGGGTCGTATCAATTAATTGACAACCCAACAGACGCTTTGCATAACAAAATAGTCTTATAGCGCATTGCCACAAATCACAGTATAATGTTTTCAATATATTATAGAGTGATTTGTGGTTTTTTTATGGAGTGTAATCAATCTAAGCCGTTAATTATTTTGATTGGTCCGATGGGTGCGGGTAAGACCACAATTGGTAAACTGTTGGCGCAGCAACTTGGATTTACGTTTTATGACAGTGATCAGGAAATAGAACGCGTCTCGGGCGCGAGTATTAGCTGGATTTTTGAAAAAGAGGGTGAAGTAGGATTTCGTCAACGCGAAACACGTGTACTTGATAAACTAACCCAGCTGGATCATGTCGTACTAGCCACAGGCGGAGGGGCAGTAACTATCGCTGAAAATCACCATTTTTTAAAACGTGGTATAATCATTTATTTGCGGGCAGAAGTTGACATTCAATATGAACGCACTTGTCGTGACCGCAACCGACCGTTATTACAAATAGACAATCCTAAGCAAAAGTTAACCGAACTGTTTTGTAAACGTGACCCAATTTATCAGCAGCTTGCTGACATCACCGTTATTACGGGTCACAGTTCCCCAAAAAAAATGGTGCATGATATTTTGCTGCAATTGCAAGACGCCAATATAACCGTCTAAATGTAGCACTGTAGATATGACAAGCTAATTGATGACAACCTGCTAGATGCTAAAAAGATAACATTGATATGAGTACTGCCATGCGCCGTGAGTTAATTGTCCATACACGTTCACACGACTATCCCATTTTTATTGGGGAAAATCTCATCGAAACCTTTGATTTTGCTGACTATATTGGTGGCAAACAAATATTGGTTGTCACCAATGAGATAGTTGCACCCCTATATCTTGATAAACTCGTCGCACGTTTGCCTGCCGATAAACTCATTAAGACTTGTATTTTACCTGATGGTGAGCAGTATAAAACCCAGCAAAGCATTGATAGTATCTATGATCAGTTGATGGAAAATCACTTTAACCGTGACTGTACGCTGATTGCCCTTGGTGGTGGCGTCATTGGTGATATGGTGGGTTTTGCGGCAGCAAGTTTTATGCGCGGTGTGAATTTTATCCAAATTCCCACAACGTTGTTATCGCAAGTGGATTCTAGCGTCGGCGGCAAAACAGGCATCAATCATCGCTTGGGCAAAAATATGATTGGCGCGTTTTGGCAGCCGCGTCTTGTTTTGGCAGATATGACCACGTTAAAGACATTGCCGCCGCGTGAATTATCAGCAGGGTTAGCAGAAGTCATTAAATACGCGTTAATCGGCGATGTGGCGTTTTTGGCTTGGCTTGAAACCCATATGACGTCGCTGCGCACGCTCGATTTGAATTTATTAGCCCAAGCTGTACTGATTTCTTGCCAGCATAAAGCGGATATTGTGGCGCAAGATGAGTTTGAAGCCAATACGCGTGCGCTGCTTAATTTTGGTCATACCTTTGGGCACGTGATTGAAACGCATGAAGGTTATGGCAATTGGCTGCACGGTGAAGCAGTCGCGGTAGGCATGATTCAAGCGATGCAGTTGTCACAAAAACAAGGTTGGCTTAGCGCGGATGATGTTGACAGAGCCAGTTCTTTAATCGCTCGTGCTGATTTACCCACCCATCCGCCAGTCATTGAGGTCAATACAGCACTGGATTTGATGGGTCATGATAAAAAAGTCAAATCCGGCAAAATTCGTCTAGTATTACTAGAAAAATTGGGACAAGCGGTATTAACGTCAGCATATGACCCAGCGTTACTGACAGACGTACTGGCTTTGACTGACAAAGCTAATTGATATAAATTTTATAGATGGGTTAAAGCGTCATATCGGGCGTTAACCTTACCTCAGACAGAAGGTTGTTTTATGGTGCATTCTTTATCTACGCTGTATCGTTCATGGGCATTTAAAGTGACCACTTGGCTGATTTTAGCGGCGATTGCAGGGGGTTTGACAGTCATGGTGTGGATTGCCTCTGCGGTAAAGCCTGCCAAAAGTGCGGTGAAAGCGGCGAGTAATGCCAATCAAAATCAAGATCCCACCGCGCTACTATTGGCCAAAACACCTGAAGAGCTTAATACTGAAGTTAGACCCATCAAATTTGATGCGGTGATTCGTGATATGCGCAACTATCCCAAAGAATTTAAGGACAGTCGCTTTATCAAGGCTAATAATGGGAAATGGACAGTTCAAGTCATGAACGTGGTGGAGCACGAAGTGGTCACCGATTACCTAAATAGTCGTGACGATCGTGATAAATTTAATTATTTTCGTATCGTTGATGCGCATAACCAAAAACGCTTTGTGGTCACTTATGGCGTATTTGGCTCAGTACAAGAAGCGGTTGGCGCAGCTAAAGTAGTGAATTTTAATTTACCAAAAGAAGTTAAGGCATTTCCTGAAGAATTTAAAATGTATGCCCCACAAATGGATGAGTATGAAGTCGCGCCGCCACTTCGTGATGTCGGTAAGACAGCCGCGCGGGAAGTCAAACTAACCTCCACACCAAAATTATTGCCCGCACCAAAAGCCAAAGTTGAACCGCAACCACAAGCTGCGACCCCCACAGCAGCAGAACCCAAACGCGTAGCACCAAAAACCAGCATTGAAAAGTCAGCCAATCCGCAAGAGACCCTTTCTATTCAAGAAGGTAAAGTGATTGCTGAAAGCAACAGTAACGACTCAAATACCACCCGTTCAGAACCAAAAGTTATCAATAGCAAGAATGATAATGCTGATGTCAAACCCAAACAAACCCACAACAAGCCGTCTGAAGAAAAGCCAAAATCCAAAGATGCCTCAAAGGATAGCATGGGCGAGTTAATCAAGCAGAAGTCCCAAGCTAACTAGTGACTTTAGACGGGTTGGTTAGTTTTGGAATTCAAATAACAGTGGATTTTTTTACCCTTTTTCGTTAATATAACGAAGGGTATCATTTTGATTTCTTATGGTACATATAGATAACAAACATGACAGTTATCTATTCCAATCTTTTATGATTCAATAGCAAACATTGCACATATTTATAGTATGCCCATTTCTTTGCTACCAGCTTGTTAAGGGAACACGCTTATGTCTTCAAATCAGTATTCAGATCAGCATAATCTTTACCAACCCGATGTGTTCAAAGACAACTGTGGGTTTGGTTTGATTGCGCATACCCATGGTGAAGCTAGTCATGACTTAGTGCAAACAGCGATTCATAGTTTAAGCTGTATGACCCACCGCGGTGGCGTGGCAGCCGATGGTAAGACAGGCGATGGTTGTGGTCTATTGATTGCGACGCCCAAAGTGTTTTTTAAAAAAATCGCATCAGACAATGGCTTTACCCTAAACGAAATTTTTGCCGTCGGCACGGTATTTGTTAACCTTGATAAAGCGTTAGCACAGCATAGCCAAGATACCCTAAGCCAAGCGATTGAAGCACAAGGTTTGCTAGTCGCTGGCTGGCGTGATGTGCCGGTTGATTTAAGCATCGTCGGTGACATTGCCCGTGAATCACTCCCAGGCTTTAAACAAATTTTAGTCAATTGCCCCATCAATATGGACGAGGCAACCTTTAACCGTAAATTATTCGTTGCACGCCGCAAAGCAGAAATCGAACTGAAAGATGACCCGTTGTTTTATGTGACGTCATTGACCTCACAAGTGGTTATCTATAAAGGCTTAGTCATGCCTGCTGATTTGCCCGCGTTCTTCTTGGATTTGCAAGACGAACGTTTGGCGTCACACATTGTGGTATTCCACCAACGTTTCTCAACCAATACCCTACCAAGATGGCCACTCGCACAGCCTTTTCGCTATCTTGCCCACAATGGTGAATTAAACACGATTGACGGTAACCGTGACTGGGCGGTCGCTCGTACGCCAAAATTTGTCACCGATTTGATTCCAGAGCTGCAAGAATTACAGCCACTAGTCAACCGTGTGGGCTCTGACTCATCAAGCTTAGACAATATGCTTGAAGTACTGGTGTCAGGGGGCATGGATTTATTCCGTGCGCTTTCTATCCTTGTGCCGCCAGCATGGCAAAATGTTGACACGATGGACATGGATTTACGCGCGTTTTATGAGTTTTACTCACAGCACATGGAAGCGTGGGATGGTCCAGCCGGTCTAGTCATCCAAGATGGTCGCTATGCGGTTTGTATGCTTGACCGCAATGGTTTGCGTCCATCACGTTGGGTGACTACCAAAAATGGCTATATCACCGTGGCTTCAGAAATCGGCACTTGGGATTATCAACCTGAAGACGTGATTGCTAAAGGTCGCGTCGGACCGGGGCAAATGCTAGTAATTGACACTGAAACTGGTAACATCATGGACACCAAAGCAGTGGGTCGTCAGCTGAAAAAAGCCCACCCATATCGCCTATGGTTACGGGAAAATGCGGTACGTCTACGGGATGATGAACAGCTAGAAGAAAAAGCTTACGAGCAACGTGAAACAGGCGAGAACCTGTTAGCACTGCAAAAAATGTTTCATATCACCAATGAAGAACGCACAGAAATCATCCGTCCTTCAGCCGAAAACGGTCAAGAAGCCGTTGGTTCAATGGGGGATGATACCCCGATGGCGGTACTGTCAAAACAAGTTCGTCACGTGGCTGATTTCTTCCGTCAACAATTTGCTCAGGTTACCAACCCACCAATCGATCCTCTGCGCGAAGCGATTGTCATGTCACTGGAAACTTGTTTGGGTAGCGAAAAAAATATTTTTGAACCCACCCCAGACCACGCTAACCGTATCGTGTTGTCATCGCCTGTGTTGTCATCGAGCAAAATGATGCAACTACGCAGCGTCACAAAACCAGGTTTTGAAATTGAAACCATTGATTTAAATTATGATGAATCAATGGCCTTAGACGATGCCATCAAACACATCTGTGAGCAAGCTGCCCAAGCGGTACGTGCAGGTAAAGTATTGATTGTATTATCTGACCGCAATATCGAAAAAGGTAAAGTACCTGCCAATGCCATTATGGTGACAGGTGCAGTGCATCATCACTTGATTAATGTGGGTTTACGCGCCGATGCCAACTTAATCATCGAAACAGGTTTGGTACGTGATTCGCACCAATTAGCGGTCTTGTTAGGGTTTGGGGCTACCGCGGTTTATCCCTACTTGGCTTACAATGTGATTGCAGACTTGGTCGATAAAGGCGACTTGCTCGGTGACCCGTTGTACGCCAAAAATAATTTCCGCAAAAGCTTGGATAAAGGCTTGTTAAAAATCCTATCAAAAATGGGTATTTCGACCGTCTCTTCTTACCGCGGCGCGCAATTGTTTGAAGCGGTGGGTTTATCAGAAGAAGTGGTTGAGCTTTGTTTTACTGGGGTTGAAAGCCGTATCTCAGGTGCCACGTTTGACGATTTGGCGATTGACCAACAAATCTTGGCAAAAAACGCCTTTACCAAACGTGTACCGCTTGACCAAGGCGGCTTGTTAAAATTCGTCTTTAACAAAGAATACCACGCCTTTAACCCAGATGTAATTCAAGCGCTACATAAAGCGGTACGCACGGGCGACTACGACAACTACAAAGAATATGCGTCGATTGTCAACAGCCGACCCGTAGCGACGTTACGTGATTTGTTGCAGTTAGATACCAGTAAATCCATCAGTGTTGATGACGTTGAGCCTATTGAACAAATCCTAAAACGCTTTGACTCAGCAGGTATGTCATTAGGCGCCTTGTCGCCAGAAGCACACGAGGCGATTGCAACCGCGATGAACACGATTGGCGGACGTTCAAACTCGGGTGAGGGCGGTGAAGATCCCACGCGTTATGGCACGATTCGTAACTCAAAAATCAAACAAGTCGCCTCAGGTCGTTTTGGGGTCACACCCGCTTACTTGCGTTCTGCCGAAGTCATGCAGATTAAAATCGCGCAGGGGGCAAAACCCGGTGAAGGCGGTCAGTTGCCGGGTGGTAAAGTAAATAGCTTAATTGCGCGTTTGCGTTACTCAGTGCCAGGTGTGACCTTGATTTCACCGCCACCGCATCATGATATTTATTCGATTGAAGACTTGGCGCAGCTAATTTTTGACTTAAAACAAGTCAATCCAAACGCGCTTGTATCAGTCAAATTGGTTTCGCGCCCAGGCGTAGGTACCATTGCAACGGGTGTGGCAAAAGCGTATGCCGACTTGATTACCATTTCAGGGTATGATGGTGGTACCGCAGCGTCACCTTTGTCGTCAATTCACTATGCAGGTTCGCCTTGGGAACTAGGTTTATCTGAAGCGCACCAATCGCTTCGTGTCAACGGATTACGTCATAAAGTACGCGTGCAAACAGATGGTGGTCTAAAAACGGGTTTAGACGTAGTTAAAGCGGCAATATTGGGGGCGGAAAGCTTTGGTTTTGGTACCACGCCAATGATTGCGGTGGGCTGTAAATACCTGCGTATCTGTCACTTAAACAACTGCCCAACGGGCGTGGCAACGCAAAAATCAGAACTGCGCGATGAGCATTTCATCGGTGAAGCCGAAATGCTGATTAATTTCTTTAGATTTGTGGCACAAGAAACCCGCGAGTGGTTGGCGGCATTGGGCGTACGCTCAATGGAAGAGCTTGTGGGTCGTACCGACTTGCTATCAGTCATGTCAGGCACTACCAACAAGCAACAACATCTAAACTTAGCGCCTTTATTATTTACCCATAGCAAAGGCGATGGCAAACCACAAACTTGCCAAGTTGAGCGCAATGAGCCATTTGACAAAGGCTTGCTCGCTGAACAAATGGTTATCGATATGATGGATACCATCAAATCAGCCAAAGGCGGTGACTTTAGCTATCGTATTGGCAACTGTGACCGTTCCATCGGTGCGCGTATCTCAGGGGAGATTGCTGCGCTGCATGGCAACAATGGTATGGCAAGCGCACCAATCAACTTGCACTTAACCGGCACCGCGGGTCAAAGTTTAGGTGTGTGGAATGCAGGCGGTTTAAACATTAAGCTTGAAGGGGATGCCAACGACTACGTAGGTAAAGGCATGGCAGGGGGTGAAATCGTGATTTACCCACCAAAAGGCTCGACTTTTGCTAGCCAGCAAACCGCTATCATCGGTAACACCTGTTTGTATGGTGCCACAAGCGGTCATCTGTATGCGGCAGGTACCGCAGGTGAACGTTTTGCGGTTCGTAATTCAGGTTGTTTTGCGGTGGTTGAAGGTACCGGCGACCACTGCTGTGAATACATGACGGGCGGTGTGGTGACAGTGTTGGGTAAAACAGGGCTAAACTTCGGTGCTGGTATGACAGGCGGTTTTGCTTACGTGCTTGACTTAGATGGCGATTTCTTTGACCGTTGTAACCATGAGCTTATCGATATGCATCGTATCTCAAGTGAGCAAACAGAAAATCACCGTATCAACTTGATGTCGATTATCAAAACACACGTGGCAAAAACAGGTAGCCAATGGGGTCAAACCATCCTTGACGACTTTGAGCATTATGTTCGTAAGTTCTATTTGGTCAAACCAAAAGCCGCGAACATTACTTCGCTACTAAAAACGACCATGGCAGACCCACAATAAGCGATTGTGTAGCATAATTTGATGATATTGGATTGCTAAAGGTAGCGCGTGACCAGCGCTCTACCTTTAACTTAAATTTTAAAAGTTCGCTGTCAAGCAGGTCGGTATACAGTGAATCGCTGGATACCACTCACTTAGGAGCATTGCTTTAGGAGCATTGGGGCATGGCAAAACGATTACACAACGATTTTCAGTTTTTAGACGTCGCACGTGTCGACCCTTCAAAAAAAGACATTAATACCCGTACTCACGAGTTTGTTGAGATTTACTATCCCTTTGAGCAAGACAAGGTAACTGACCAAGCGCACCGCTGTCTTGAATGTGGTAACCCTTATTGTGAATGGAAATGTCCCGTTCACAACTACATTCCAAACTGGTTAAAACTGGCTACCGAAGGTCATATTTTCCAAGCGGCAGATTTATGCCACCAAACCAACACGTTGCCAGAAGTCTGTGGGCGAGTATGTCCACAAGACCGTCTGTGTGAAGGGGCTTGTACCCTCAATGATGGCTTTGGGGCGGTCACCATTGGTAACGTGGAAAAATACATCACCGATACTGCGTTTGCGCTAGGCTGGCGTCCAGATATGAGTGGTGTGACTTGGACGGATAAAAAAGTTGCGGTGATTGGCGCAGGTCCTGCCGGTCTTGGCTGTGCTGACATATTGGTACGTCATGGCGTCAAACCTGTGGTATTTGACAAACGCCCTGAAATTGGCGGACTACTGACCTTTGGTATTCCAGAATTTAAGATGGAAAAAAATGTCATGCGTCGTCGCCGCGAAGTCTTCGAAAGCATGGGCATTGAATTTCGTTTAAATACCGAGATTGGTAAAGATGTTACCATTGATGAATTACTCAATGAGTATGACGCGGTGTTTATGGGTATGGGTACCTATACCTATATGCGTGGCGGTTATGCCGGTGAAGAGTTATCTGGCGTGTATGATGCGTTAGATTTTTTAATCGCAAACGTCAACCGCTGCCAAGGTTGGGAAACGAACCCACAAGAGTACATCGACTTACAAGGTAAAAAAGTGGTCGTCCTTGGCGGTGGTGATACTGCGATGGACTGTAACCGTACCAGTATCCGCCAAGGTGCAACTTCTGTGACTTGTGCCTACCGCCGTGATGAAGAGAATATGCCAGGCTCACGCCGTGAAGTGCGTAACGCGCGTGAAGAAGGCGTACAGTTTTTATTTAACCGTCAGCCGATTGAAATTATCGGTTTAAACGGTAAAGTAACCGGTGTTAAAGTAGTAACCACTAAACTTGGCGAACCTGATAACCGTGGTCGTCGTAGCCCAGAGCCTATTCCCAATTCAGAAGAAATCTTGCCAGCCGATGCGGTGATTATGGCATTTGGTTTCCGTACTAGCCCTGCTGATTGGTTTACCACCCAAGGCATTGAGATGGATAATAGCGGACGGGTGATTGCACCTGAATTACAAACCTATAAGTACCAAACTAAGAATCCAAAAATCTTCGCAGGTGGCGATATGGTTCGGGGTTCAGACTTGGTGGTAACCGCGATTTGGGAAGGTCGCGAGGCGGCTAAAGGTATCCTAGATTACCTGGATGTTTAAGCGCAAACCTTTTTTAGCTAAGGATTGCTGTTAATTACGTCAAAAAACCCAATGTTGATTGGGTTTTTTTACAGGTAAATTTCGGTGCGTTTTTGTCCACTTTGGGCTATTATGTCGCATAAATTCATCATACTACTAGGTCAATGACATGCCATTTGCACAGCATTTTCGTCCCGCTACTTGGGCAAAATTACGGTGTCAACATGCCAATCTTTATCAAATCGATGAGCAGCTGTTTCGTAGTGAGCAGCTGACGCCCGATGATATCGGTATTATCCAGCAATACGGCATCAATACCCTTATCAATTTACGATTTTTTGATCGCGATGATAACGAAGAAAATTTAGCCAACTTACCGCTGACCTTTATCAATCACCCATTGATGACTTGGGCGATTAAGCCGCAGCAACTTGCTGAAATTTTGTATGATATTTTGTGGTACCAAGCGCGTGGCGACAAGGTGCTCGTGCATTGTTATCATGGCTCAGATCGCACAGGTATTACCGTTGCTATGTATCGCATTTTGGTACAAAACTGGACGATTGAACATGCCAAAATTGAAATGCAGGACGGCGGGTATGGCTTTCACTGGATTTGGATTAATATCAGCAATTTATTGACCGAGAAAAAAGTGCAAGAAGTGCAACACGCCTTGTTAGCGCTACAACGCCAAAAGCCTATTATTAGCCAACCTTAAAACCCATCAAGCGACATTAACTCTGGATAGCCTGTGAATATCAAACGACTGTTAGGTGAAACCATTATCTATGGTATCGGTGCGATTTTACCCCGTGTCATTACCTTTTTACTCAATCCGTTGTATATCAATTACATCGATAAAGAAGCCTTTTCTATCTTTACCAGCCTATATGCTTGGATTGCTTTTATCAATATTGTCCTTACTTTTGGTTTTGAAACATCTTATTTTCGCTTTTCAGGAGAAGATAAAACAGGCGCCGCCGAAAAAAATGTTTTTAGCACGGCGTTTTGGTTTATTGCCATGTTGGCAGGCGGTTTTTTGGTCATGGTGTTGCTATTTAGCAATCCGTTATCAATGCTGATGGATTATGGCAATCATCCTGAATTTTTGCGCTGGTTTGCTTGGATTGCGTTTTTTGATGCGATTTGTACCATTCCGTTTGCTTGGCTACGTTATCACAACCAGCCTGTGAAGTATTCAGTGGTGCGGGTAGTGTCGATTTTGATACAAACTGTGGTGGTTATTGCGCTATTTCGCTTTGTGCCCATTGAGGCTGCCAAAAGTTTCGGTTTGACTGAGCAAGTGGCGTATCCGTTCTTTGCCAATTTAGTTGCCAGTCTCGCCACTTTTATGATGCTGTTTCCGATTATCAAAAAAGTACGCTTGCATTTTGATAAAGCCTTGTTCAAACGTATGATTCGTTATTCTTATCCGGTCATGCTGGCAGGGCTGGCGTTTATGGTGAATGAAAACTTCGATAAAATCATTCAATATTATATGATTGATAAAGGCGATGCCGGGGCATACGGTGGCTGCTACAAATTGGCGGTATTAATGACTTTGTTTGTGACCGCGTATCGGATGGGGATTGAGCCGTTTTTATTCAAACAAATGCACCATGCCAATGCCAAACATACTTATGCGATGATGACGGAGTACTTTGCTTTATTTGCATCAGTAGTGGCGCTTGGAATTATTGCCAATATTTCATGGCTCAAACGGTTATTTATCACCGATCCCAGTTATTGGACAGCGATTAATATCGTACCGATTATCGTCATTGCAAACCTATGTTTTGGGATTTATTACAACCTATCAACTTGGTATAAGGTAACTGACCGTACTGGGATTGGCTCAGCCATCTCGTGGCTTGGGGCAGGACTGACTATTTTGCTCCATGTGCTGTTTTTAAAACAATACGGCTTTATGGTGTCGGCGTGGGTAACGCTTTTTGTTTATTTCCTCATGATGATTGTATCGTACGCGCTTGGACAGCATTTTTATCCGATACCTTACCAAACCAAAAAAATCGTTTTCTTTTTGGGCACGTTGATGCTGTTTAGCGTGATAATCGTCAGTGCTTTTCAAATGAATTTTTGGTTATCCAATACATTATTACTGGTCTATATTGGCTTAATCGGCTATAGCGAGCGCGCGCTATTAAAACGTTTGGTAAAAGCAAAAGTGTCATGATTGAGCCTTAATAAGATTTTAATGGGTATAAGTATTTAATTTAGCCAAATTATCCTTATATTAATTACTAGTCGCAATTGATTCACCTTGCGCAAAAAAGTTTGCTATAGTAACAGCAGGAGAATCAATGAATTGCTACTTACCTGTGATAGACATGGGTAAGCCATCTCATGAGAAGGAGTTTTTCATGCAACAATCAAGTACACCACAAGCAACTACCCAGCTAGCCAATCCTCTATTAGCAAATAATGAGCAACTGGTAGCAGTATCTGCCAAAGACATTGTCAAACAACATCTCGATAAACTCGGTATACCCCAAGATATTGAGATTGATGATGCCGAATTTGCAGAAAAAAAACAGCGCATTGCCGATTTGTTAAAACAGCATAATGCCACGTTAATTGCTCACTATTACACCGACCCAAAAATCCAAGCAATTGCCGAAGCCACAGGCGGTATCGTATCGGATAGTTTAGAGATGGCGCGGTTTGGGCGTGATAGTGATGCCGATGTGCTGATTGTTGCAGGCGTCAAATTCATGGGTGAGACCGCTAAAATCCTAAGTCCTGCAAAAACGGTATTAATGCCAACGCTAGAAGCCACTTGCTCACTAGATTTGGGTTGTCCGATTGAAGATTTTAGCGCGTTTTGTGACCAGCATCCTGACCGTACTGTGGTCGTGTATGCCAACACCTCAGCGGCTGTTAAAGCGCGGGCAGATTGGGTGGTGACATCGAGTATCGCGGTTGAGCTCATTGACCATCTAGACACCCAAGGTGAAAAAATCATTTGGGCACCTGACCAGCATTTGGGACGTTATATCCAGCAAAAAGTGGGTGCAAATATGCTACTGTGGGATGGCGCTTGTATCGTGCATGAAGAGTTCCGTAGCCGCAGCCTAAAAACCATGAAAGAGATGTACCCCGATGCCGCCGTCTTGGTACACCCAGAATCGCCGATTGAGATGACCCAAATGGCAGATGCTGTGGGTAGCACCAGTCAGCTGATTAAAGCGGCGCAAACCCTACCGCACAAGATGTTCATCGTCGCGACCGATCGCGGTATTTTTTACAAAATGCAGCAAGCGGCGCCAGATAAGGTGTTTATCGAAGCGCCGACACGTGGCGAAGGTGCAACCTGTCGTTCATGTGCGCATTGCCCGTGGATGGCGATGAATGATTTAGACCAAATCATCCATGCACTGGAGAAAGTAGGCACGCCTGACGCCGTACCGCACGAGATTTTTGTTGATGCGCAGCTAATCGAACAAGCTAAAAAACCCCTAGATCGTATGCTCGCGTTTGGCGCCACGCTCAAAAGATAGGCGTTAATAACCATAACCTGTTTTTAAAATATTGAAAAAAGTCGTTGACAGCCTAACTAACTTGCTTTAATATACGCACCACTTAGCGATGATAGCCTTTAAGCTCACCATTGCTAAGGTGTTGAAGTAACAATTAAGCCTAGTTAGGCAATCGGAGTGTAGCACAGCTTGGTAGTGCACCTGGTTTGGGACCAGGGGGTCGAAGGTTCGAATCCTTTCACTCCGACCATTTATCTTTTACACTTACCCAAGTTAAAAAGATGAATCAAGAGCCGAGCAGGCTTTTTTTATGCGCCTGTAGCTCAGTTGGATAGAGCACCCGCCTTCTAAGTGGGTGGTCACAGGTTCGAATCCTGTCAGGCGCGCATTTTGCTAGTCTGTAAAACCTACCTTATGGCGGATGTAGCTCAGTTGGTAGAGCCCCGGGTTGTGATCTCGGTTGTCGTGGGTTCGAGTCCCATCATTCGCCCCATATTCTAAAAAAGCCCTTAATTCAATGAATTAGGGGCTTTTTTATGCCTGATTTATTTCATTCATTTGCAAATTTGTTATACAAAAACAACGGTTTTGCCACACCTTTTTATGATGAACAATTATCTACTCTATATACTAGGGTCATATAGTGTACTAGAAGATAAGCTCGTAAAGATAAATTGCCAATAGCGTAACTTTACCTGATAACAAACCTAAAATAAAATCGCGTGAGACCCGTAATATGATACGAAGTACAACGATGTTTTATCAACTTGCTATGACCTGTGTTGCGATAATTGGCTGCATAGTTGTCAATACTGCCCAAGCGGCTACTAGGCTGCCAAAATCACCTTGGCAATCGCATGCATCACTCAAAAGTAGCCAAGTTAGCCCAATTTACCAACAACAATGGCGACAATCTGATTATAAGTATTGCCCAATTTTAGCCATTGCTAATCATTCATCAGTGAATGTCAAAACTGCGCAATCACGCGCTGCCAATTTTTCAGGTGGCTTTGCGGTGGCGTATGATTTGAAAAACTATAAAGGCAGGCCTTTACGCAGTGCTTATGGCGTAGCCAATGCAGGTACCACGTCTAAGCGTGACTTGTACCAGGGCTGGGCATATCGTAAAAACTATGCCGATGGCAGTTATGTGACGCTTGGGCGAGAGGGCAATAACCCACAGAGTAAAATGCTGGCTTACCTCGTGCTGAACAATGGCTGTTTTTATAACATCTGGAGTCAGTTAAGTAGTGAGCATTTGCAAAAAATGATAGCTCAATTACGCTATGTCAATTGATGAATCAAAAAGTAGCTAAAAAAATAGCTATGAAAAAGTAGCCATAAAAAAAGCAACGTTGCCGCGTTGCTTTTTTTGAATTTGTTTTTTTGAAAGTTGCTCGTTTTAAATTTTCTTGTTTTAAGCAAATTCATGCAAAGAAATTTTCTAGCACCTTACGCTGACTACTTTGCCAATGTGACCAGTCTTTGGCTGAGTCGGCCAGTGAGCCCCGCCAGCCTTTGATATTACCTTTCATGCTAGATAACCGATGTTGGCTGGTGGTATTGAGCAGTGTCGGCTCTTTTTGCAAACGCTCAAGCGCGACCAACGCGGCAGGGCGGTCATTACACAATAATCCCATGTCGCAACCTGCTATTAAAGCAGCCGCAATACGGTCACCTGCATCACCTGCAACATGTGCCGCTTTCATCGACAGGTCATCGGAGAACAATACCCCATTAAATCCTAGCTTGCCACGAATAATCTGTTGCAGCCAAATCGATGAAAACCCTGCAGGTTTGTTATCAACTGTGCTAAATACCACATGAGCGGGCATGAGTGCATCCAGTAGCGGCTTGTTGCGAATAAATGGCTGCATATCGTATTGGCGAATCTCATCATAACTGCGCTCATCGGTGGCATCATCCACATGAGAATCAGGGGCAACTGAGCCGTGACCAGGAAAATGCTTGCCCGTGGTTGCCATTCCTGCAAGCTTCATGCCGCGCATGAATTCAGCAGATAAGGCAGTGATTGCAATCGGATGGGCGTGAAACGCGCGATCACCAATGACGCGGCTCACCCCATTGATATCAAGTACAGGCGCAAAACTAAAATCAATCCCAACCGCTAAGACTTCGCTTGCCATCAAATAGCCTGCGCAATAAGCGAGATCAAGCGCAGTGATAGGGTCATGCTCAAACCTTTCACCGAGTTTACCCATCGCAGGTAGCGGCGAAAAACCGGCGCGTAAGCGTGCGACACGTCCACCTTCTTGGTCAACCGCAATTAAAATATTGGGCTTGATGGCACGCATACTATCGGTCAGTTCGCGCACTTGCTCAGGGCTTTCTACATTGCGCCCAAACAAAATCACGCCGCCAACTTCCGGTTGGCGTAGCAGTGCTTCATCTGCTAGGCTAAGCGCTGTGCCTTCAATATCGAGCATGAGTTGACCGACTGCTTGCATGCGGTAATCCTTCTGGGTATTGCTTGCCGTCAACGGTTAGATATAGTTGGAGGCAGAAAAATTTTGAAAAAACATAGCATACGCTTTTTTTGATAAAAATGCGAATAGCTGACGGGCGATTATTATTAGCGAATATTACTGACGGTTAAGCCGTGACGGTGACGGCAACAAACTGATATCACTCACCCGACAAGGATTGATATCAATCCCGCCACGGCGTGTGTACCATGCGCGTACCATGAGCGTTTTTGGCGCAAAGGCTTGGGTTAAATCACTAAAAATTTGCTCCACGCATTGTTCATGAAAGCCATTATGCTGACGAAAGCTCAAAATATACTCAAGCAGTCCTGCTCGGTCAATTGGTTGGCTATCTATCTGAATCTCCAGTGTTCCCCAATCTGGCTGATTGGTGACAGGGCAGTTTGAACGCAGGAGATGCGAATGCAAAATTTGTAACTGGCTATCAGAGGCGCCTTGATGGGCAACGGTCAAACTTGAAGGATTGACATCACTGACGATGGCGATTTTTTTATCGCTACTATCCAATGCGTTATCAATGCAGTCACCCTGTGGCGCGCTGATGGGTAAGCTATTTGCAATATTTACCTCAAAAATCTCAAGCGTCACATCGGTTTTTAGACAAGCCGATAAGTCTTTTTCCACCGTTGCTTTAACAGCTTGTTGATTATCAAATTCAGTGAAATTTAGGCTATTAAAATAAAGTTTGAGCGATTTTGATTCGACAATGTAGTCTGATGTGGCAGGGATGGCAAGGCGCGCCATTGCCACCTGTGAAATGCCTTGCGAATTCAGCCAAGACATTTCAAAAACCTGCCACCAGTCCATGCCGATGCTTAAGGCGTCAGCAGGCAGCGCTAGCTTCGCCCGTCCTAATGCGCGAGGGATAGGGTAGAGCATATCGGGGGCGTAGGTTTTTGGGTAGCTGGTGGATTGACCCAAAATACCGTGAGTTTCAAGTGGTTTCATATTTTTTTAATTTAACTAAATTATCTAAGTTATAAACGAACGCGTGAGCCATCTGCTAAAAGATAATACGCAATACCATAAAATATCGCGGTAAAAATCCCAATCGCTACCAAAGATGACCATACATTGACATCTGAATGACCCAAAATACCATAGCGAAAAGCATTGACCATATAAACAATGGGGTTTAGTAGCGATATGTTTTGCCAAAATCCCGATAAATCTTTAAGTGAATAAAACACGCCGCCCAAATACGTCAAGGGTGTCAACACAAAACTGGGTACGATGGAAATATCATCAAACGAGCGGGCAAATACCGCATTAATCATACCGCCCAGCGAAAACAATGCTGAGGTCATCACCACAGTAAAGATCGTGACAAACGCATGAACCAGTGATAACT
Source organism: Moraxella sp. CTOTU47618 (assembly GCF_032017425.1). Taxonomy (NCBI): domain Bacteria; kingdom Pseudomonadati; phylum Pseudomonadota; class Gammaproteobacteria; order Moraxellales; family Moraxellaceae; genus Moraxella; species Moraxella sp. CTOTU47618. The sequence goes on from NZ_DALZPW010000008.1 coordinate 112,476, forward strand.
GAGTAAAAAACAACGCGAGCACCGTCACAATCGCGCCAATGGTCAACCCCCGAAACAAACCGCCCGCGATAAAGCCCAGTAAAATGGTATGTTTAGAAATCGGACTGACCAGCATCTCTTCGATATTACCATGAAACTTGGTGGCAAAAAAACTCGATACCACATTGGAGTAGCTATTGGTAATCACCGACATCATAATCAAGCCAGGCACGATAAACTGCATGTAGGAAACACCGCCCATATCGCCAACGCGCGCGCCAATCATTTTACCAAAGATGATAAAATACAAACTCATGGTGATGGCAGGGGGTAACAGCGTTTGCGGCCAAATGCGAAGAATTCGGCGGATTTCTTTGACTAACAAAGTGTTAAATGCAACCAACTGGCGCTGAAAATCCATGTTAATTCTCCAATTTTTCAGTCAAATTATTTTCAACAATCCCCAAAAACAGCTCTTCAAGGCGATTGGCTTTATTACGCATACTCGCTACCTGAATATTTTGAGCATTTAACTGGGCAAAGACGTCATTTAAACTGTCGCCTTTTTTGAGCGTGACTTCAAGGGTCAACGGGTCTGGCTGCTTGGTTTTTACCACATTGGTTAAAGCAATTGGTGACAGATAAGGTTGCGCCAAATCAAACACAAAGCTTTCCACATCAAGGCTGGTAAGCAAACTTTTCATATCGGTATTGATACGAATTTCACCCTGGTCAAGGATAGCAATGTTTTTACACAGCTGCTCAGCTTCTTCTAAATAATGGGTGGTTAAAATAATGGTCGTACCTTCTTCCGTGTTAATTTGCTGCATAAAATCCCACATCGAGCGGCGCAGTTCAATATCGACCCCTGCAGTCGGCTCATCCAAAATCAGCAGTTTGGGATGGTGCATTAAAGCACGCGCAATCATCAAACGGCGTTTCATACCGCCAGAGAGCATACGCGCTTTGTCATCGCGTTTTTCCCAAAGCCCCAATGCTTTAAGGAGTTTTTCGGCGCGCGGGCGAGATTCCTTGGTAGGTATACCGAAATAGCCTGCTTGGGCAATCAAAATATCTTCGATTTTTTCAAACTGCATAAAGTTAAATTCTTGCGGCACCACGCCTAAGAACTGCTTGGCTTTGGCAGGCTGTTTAAGCAAATCTACCCCAAAAATTTCTACCGAGCCTGAGCTGGGTTTAAATAGCGAGCTGATAATACCAATGGTGGTGGATTTACCCGCACCATTGGGACCCAGTAGGGCAAAAAATCCACCTTGGGGTACGGTCAAATCAATGCCTTTGAGGGCAGCAAAACCATTTGGATAGGTTTTGGTAAGCTGGGAGATTTTTAGAGCAGGGATGGTAGTGTCAAAATTTGCCATAGCAATGCAGGTTCTGGTTAAAGGTGAGACCTTAATGGGGATGGGTTGGACAGTTTAAAGATTTGAATGCACTAAGTTAAGTTAAATTATATCAATGATACAATTAAAAAAGCCTATCAGTTGATAGGCTTCATCTGGGCTAAAAATGACTATTTGGCTTGAGACACCATATAATCAACCGCGTTGGTCACTTCCACATCTAGCAAATCAGCGTTACCACCTTTGGCTGGCATGGCGTTAAAGCCTTGTAGCGCGTGTTGGTGAAGGGTAGCGGTACCTTTAGCGATACGGGGACCCCAAGCGCCTTTGTCACCAAATTTTGGTGCACCTAACAGACCTGCTGCGTGACAAGTATGGCAAACACCTTCATAAATCACTTTGCCTTCACGTGGTTTGTTTGGGTCAGCGGCGCCCAATGCAGCGGCAATAGTGATATCACACTCTTTACCTTCAAAACAAACTTTACCTTGGGGGGCAATACGTGCGATTAGATTTGGGTATAATGCAACCAATTTTGCAACTTGAGGTGGATCTTCAGGTGCTTTTTCTGCTTCCTTTTTTGCCGGAGCGGCAGAGGATGCAGGGGCTGAAGCAGTTGCAGTACTTGAGGCAGTCGCGGTACTTGAAGCGCTAGCGGTAGCTGATGCCGCTGCAGGGGCACTGGCTTTATCCTCAGCTTGGCTGACAGCGATACCTGCAAGACTTAGCATAGTAATCGCTGATAACATCACTACTTTTTTCATTCGTCACGTTCTCTCAAACAGGTGAATTAAATTATCGTAATACTTTTGAAACGGACAATATGAGCCATTAGATTGCTCGATTGTATCCGTTGATGCAATATTGATGCGATAAATGTTACATAGATTTATTTTCCATACTATTATAAGGGAAAATTATCTGAAAAAGCTATGCTTATTTAATATGTGCTATCAACTTTGCCGAGCAGTTTTTGGCAGTAATTTTGATGATTTGCTTATTGTACGAAAAGTTTGCTAGAATAGTCCACTGCTTTTTTTCAATGCCAATCAAAGCGTTCGTAGCTCAACTGGATAGAGTACAGGTCTCCGAAGCCTGTGGCGTGGGTTCGAGTCCCGCCGAGCGCACCATTTTATTAGACTAAGTGTTTGATTTGCTATAGTTTTTTCTCATATATTTAATACAAAGGTACTTGGTAGGGTACTTGTGATGTTTTAATTATCACCTATACTTAATTTATCCTTTTCTCGCTATCGTTAAGCACCTCGTATTCGTCTATTTCTTCGCTCTCGAAAGCTAGAGGCTCTCCTAGTAGTAATTCTTCATATAGAGACTCAATAGCTTTAATAACTACATTCTTATCAGTTTTTAACCCATTCTTCTTCAATTCGTAAAGCTTACTATAAGTGTCTTTAGGTAAAGTTATAGAGATTTTGTAATTTCGATTTTTCTCATTTAATTTATGATTTTGCCAAGCATCCTTAAGAAGCTTAACCGTCATCTCCCTAAAATCTACTAGTATTGTTTTTTCTTTGTTTTTACCTTGGGTGTAAGTCTTATTAAATATAACTCCTGCATGTAGATTTAATGAAAACATTATATGCAGATATTTACTCTTGTAATCATTATCTAGCGGAGAAAAGTAATTAACCAAAAAATGTGAGGAACATTTTGGTTTATAAGTGTACACCCAGTCAATTAATTCTTTGTCTTTAGGTTTTATCCACTTAATGGCTATATAATTTTTTTCAAATTCGTACCATTTTTCTTGTGCATATCTAAAGTATTCCTGCCATTGATAGTTGTGTTTTTCAGGAATGTCAAAGCGTTGGACTATTTTATACGGATATGTAGTCTGTGTGTCAGTTTCTTTAACGATATAGGATATGGATGATGAATTAGTTATCCTAAGTATAGCTTCTCTCATTTCTTCTAAACTACAGTATACTCCTAAATTTACCCCAGCCAAGTTTAATGAATGTAATAAAAAAAATGTACCTTTTGGGTTTTTTAAAGCCCATGCATAGTATTTTTCGACAGACAGATATTCTAATAGATTTTTATTGACTTTATGCCAAATAATTAGTGGATTGTCTAAACTTTCAAAATAATTATAAATAGTTTCTGTATACCATTCATCACTTCTGCTAATAGAAATTAAGGGTATCCGTTGTCCTTTATAAATTTTAGGATGACTTGATAATTCATGATATATCCATTCCAAACTTCGAGAGTTCATCTTATCTAATTTCTGTTTTATTTTTATTTTATCTTCAGAAACATTTCTAGTTTTAGCAATCATAATTAAACTCATATTTAAATAGTAAAATTCTAATAATTATTATCCTATTCTTATAAATAAAAATCTACTTTTTTTATCGTATAAAAAATCTGTCTATTCATTCAAATCAGTGTATTTTTATTACTTAATTCATATTAATAAAAATGAAATAAGAATTTATGAGTATTATACTGATCAACAAAATAGTTTATTAATCAACTATTCTTAAAAAATACATCCAAGTTACTTTAATATTTTTTAGAGTATTAGTATTACCAAGTTTATGAAAATTTCAGATAGCATTGTAATCAGTTTCAAAATATAAAAATGGTGTAACTCCATTTTTTGGATTTTATTAGAATTGACTGCTAATCGCTCTATAAAACTTTATAAAATGTAGAATTGACTGCTAATCGATCTATAAAACTTTATAAAATAAGGCAAGTGGTCAAAGGTAAGTTGGTTTTGACTGAAGGGTAATTAGTTGGTTAATTATCTAATAAGAATATTCTTTGATATCTATCATGGTGTCACCACCATTATGTTATGAGTAATATCAATTAGTGCTATTATTAAACATAGCTAACCTATTACCAAATGATACTAGCAATACTGCTACCCTAAAAAAATACAATTTCTATCCTTGTTATGCATTAAACAGCTAACAAGGAGTCAATAGTGAATTCAGTAAATCTAGCGAATGTAACAGTCCTTTACCAAATCGATGAATTGGTAAAATCAGTACTATGTGATGGTAATACCGATTTGATTGATATAACAAATCGTATTAATCAATTGCGATTGCCTTTTTTGGCAATGTACGATGATGGTTTGGAGTACAACCAAACCATACATGCCTTTTTGGGCAGTATGAATGTTGCAATAGGTAGCCAATATCATTGTGATGTTGAATGGGATGTTAAGCATACACAGGCTTTTTTGGTAACCCTTGAATTATACCGCCATCAAGTGATGGCTGAAATTCAAAATCAGTTATCTCAAGAGAAGCAGAATGAAAAGCAGTTGCGTGGGTATTTGACCCAACTGATATCGCATTATTCTCGCCTACTGTTCGTTAGGGTAGACTTATTTTATCGTGACGATTGCAAAGACATGGTAAGTGTTGATGATTTTGCTCAGCATATGTCAACGCTTAGAGAATTGATTTCTAACAAGAAGACTTGTTTAAGTGATTTACAAGGGTTTGCATGGGCAATTGAAGCAGGTAAGAAAAAGAGCTTCCATATTCATCTGCTACTTATCTATGACGGTGCTAAACACCAAAATGCCTATGGATTGGCATTGCAGGTGGGAGAGAAATGGCGGTCAATCACCGATTTCACAGGGTATTATTTTAACTGTCATGATTCACACTACTTGATGAATTTGTCTAAATATGTGCCGATAGGTATTGGTATGATTTATCGGAACAACATAGAACAAGTCCAATGTGCAATAGATGTTGCTAGTTATTTAACAGAGTTTGAGAAGGAGGAATATCAACATCCTGTTGCTCGCTTGCCTAATATGCGTACCTTTGGCAAAGGACAATTTAATGTCAGTTGGCGACGTGGTGTGAATCGGATGTAGTCCATTTCTAAAATTTTTCAGATATATATTACCCATATGACATAACCATTGGTAATTCAATGGCTTATGTGAACAGCGTTAAATCCAAGGTCTGCTATGAAAATTAGCAGACCTTTTTTATGTCCTAAATTTAACCCTATGGAGCAATATAATGAAACCTCTATGTCCCAAATGCTTTAGCAGTCAGGTTGTTCCTGTGACAACTGGCAACCCAAATTTCCCACAATCACTTGATCCAACCTTATTATCACCTGCCGTGTTAGCAAGCGTAGGCGCAAGTGTCTGTAAACAACTGGTTATACCCCCCAGCCTAGGCATGGTGATTGGCACCGTGGTAGGCATTGCCTTAAGCAATCTAGGCAATCATCAAACTGCCTGTCACAGCTACTACTGTGGCAACTGCAACCAAGTCTTTGATACTGACAATCGCACCTTATCTCAACCTGTGACGGACACTGCCTGTCCAACTCAGCTTGTATCATCAAGCTAACCCATTTATTAAACTAATTCATTAAAGGAGTAATTATCATGGCACACGAAGTACAAACAATGGCATATGTTGGCGAAACCCCTTGGCACGGTTTAGGTAACGAGCTTACCCCCAACCAGTCCATCGAAGTTTGGGCAGAACAAGCAGGCATGGACTGGACAATCGAATCATCGGATGTCAGCTACTATGCCAATCATGCCGCAAGTGGCAAGCTCATTATGCCATTTGCTGATAACAAGGTACTGTATCGCTCAGATACCCTAGAGCCGTTATCCGTCGTCTCACAACGCTACCAAGAAGTCCAGCCACGTGAAATCTTGGAGTTTTATCGGGATTTGACTGAGCAAGCCGACTTTGAGCTTGAAACCGCAGGCGTACTCAAAGGCGGTCGTAAGTTCTGGGCACTGGCGAAAACTGGGCAATCCACAGCCCTTAAAGGCAAAGATGTTAGTAATGGCTATATCTTACTGGCAACCGCTTGTGATGGTACGCTTGCTACGACTGCCCAATTTACCAGTATTCGGGTCGTTTGTAACAATACCCTTGCAATCAGCCTAGCGGACAAATCAGGTGGCGTGGTCAAAGTGCCACACTCAACCGTATTTGATGCCGATAAGGTGAAAAACCAACTCGGGATTTCCATCAATCAGTGGAATGAGCATATGTACCAAATGAAGCAGCTCACTGAACGGCGGATAACTCAAGCACAAGCCACCAACTATCTCAACCGATTGTTCAATGACGTTGACGATACGCTGATTATGTTCCCAACCAATAAGAAAACCCAAAAGGCAGTCCCCAATGCCAAAGCCATGAACCAAATCATGACCATGTTTAACGGTCAAGGTCGGGGTGCAGATTTAGACTCAGCTCGGGATACCGCTTATGGCTTATTGTGTGCCGTGACTGAATTTGTTGACCATGAACGCCGGGCTATGTCTACCGACCATCGTCTAGACTCAGCTTGGTTTGGCACTGGGGCTAACTTAAAGCAAAAGGGGCTTGAAGAAGCGATGCGACTGATTGCCTAGCACCAGTCATTAGAACAAGTCGCTTAAAGCAATTTATCTACTATCTAAAACACTCTAACAACCACGCTTTAGCAATAAGGCGTGGTTTTTTTATGCCCTTTTTTTACAAACATTTAACCAAAGGAGATAACAGCATGAATGATTTAACCCTACCTACTCAAGCCACCCCCACAAATGATAGCCAATCAGTAAAGGTACGCCCAGCAGGACATGAACCCAAGTCGGCTAGACGCCTCGCTGATACTAAAAACTTAAGCCATCAAGATTGGTTAGCCGTTCGCAACACAGGCATTGGCGGTAGCGATGCCGCTGCCGCTTGTGGGCTTAATCCCTATATGTCCATGCTTGAGCTATGGCTGATTAAGACAGGACGACAAAATCCTGACTTATCCGAAGGACTGATGGAAAATGCCTATTCACCGCTATATTGGGGTAAAGAGCTTGAGCCACTCATTGCCAAGTACTACACCGCTAAGACAGGCAATAAAGTTCGCCGTGTTAATGCAGTCCTGCAACATCCTGACCCCGATAACTCCTTTATGCTTGCCAATCTTGATTATGCCGTTAATAAGTCAGAAGTGGGCGTTCTGGAGATTAAAACCACAGGGGAGCATGGCGCAAAGCTATGGAAACATGGCGTACCGCTGTATGTCACTTGCCAAGTACAGCACCAGTTAGCGGTAACCGGTAAAAGCTTAGCCCATGTCTGTGTACTCATCTGTGGGCATGAAGCTCGGGTGTATGAAATTAAGCGAGATGAGTTAATCATTAACCAATTGATTAACCAAGAGCGGCGGTTCTGGGAGTACGTGCAAAAGGATGTACCACCGCCTGCCGATGGCAGTGAATCAGCAGCGAAAGCCTTAAGTCAGCTTTATCCCACTAGTCAGGGTGAAATCATTGACTATCGGGACAATGACATCTTAAACACTTGGTTTAATGAATTGACCGAGCAGAAAAAGCTGATTGATCACCATCAACACCGCTTTGATTTTCTCAAACAGCAAATTCAGCAGATCATGAAAACAGCAGAGCTTGCGACCTTTGCCAATGGCTCAGTTAGCTGGAAGAAAGCTAAAGATAGCGTGAGTTTAGATACTAAGGCACTGCTCAAAGACCAACCCGAGCTACTTAATCAATACCCACAGGTAAGACAAGGCAGTCGTCGTTTTCTGGTGAATGTCAAAGAGTAATGCTAACTAGCTAACAATCACCCGCTTATTCTAATCAGAACACCGCCCATGTTTGTCTATCAAGCATGGGTTTTTTATTTGATTCAATCAGCCAATTAAGCAAGCCTTTTAACCCAATCTATTAAATTAAACCAAGGAGAACACCCATGATTAAAGGGTTAACCATCACACCGCCTATTTTAGGCAGAATCACCATCGGTAAGGTCGTCGAGAAAAATGGTAAACGCTTACCGGAGAAAGATGACCAATTTACCATCACCAGCCAAGTGCAATGTAAAGACGGTTGGATTAAGCATCCCCTTGATGACAAGCTACGTCAAAATGCCAATTTAACCAGTAATGGCAAACTACGCCAAATTCCTGTACGGATGTTGTTTAACACGCCTGAATTAAACCTTCGAGCAGAGTACACCCTGTTTGATCGACAAACAGGCAGACCGATTTGTGTCGGTAATGGCGAGCAATGCCAACGACGTACCCAAAACGGCGTTGAGCAATTGCCTTGCCCCAGCCCTGAGAATTGCCCTTTAGGACAAAACGGTAACTGTAAAGTGTTCGGAAGACTATATGCCAACTTAGATGATGTCGATGAGTTAGGCTCATTTATCTTTCGTACCACAGGCTACAATTCAATCAGAACGCTGATGGCTCGTTTAAGTTACTTTAATGCGGTCTCAGGTGGCTTGTTGTCTTGCTTACCGTTACAGCTAACGATTCGTGGGAAGAGTACGACACAAAGCTATCGGACACCCATTTACTACGTGGATTTGACCTTGCAGGATAATGTGAGCTTAAAGGATGCGGTGGAAAATGCTCAGGCGATTCATGCCCAGCAACTACAGTCTGGTTTCAATCAGCAGGCGTTAGAGGAGGTGGCTAAGCTTGGCTATGCCAATTCAGCGTTTGAGGTGGATTCAGATGAGGGATTGGCAATCGTGGAGGAGTTTTATAATGCGGATGCGGATAGCGATGCGATTGTTCGGTCAGTGGGGAGTGATAGTAATTCATCCGATGGACAGTGGCAGTCGCTTGAGGATGAGCTTAGGCGGAGTGTGAGGAACGTTAGCTAAGATGAGATGACGTAAAAAAATATGAGACAGCGCATTGATATGAAAGGAAATTCCCCTTGTATCAATGCAGGAGTTAATCATGAAAACAATCAATTCAAACAACCTTCAGCTAACAACAATCGTGATGCCACAGCTTATCTCAATCCAAGATGTTATTAAATGCACTGGTCTAAGCCGTGCCACAATTTATCGCATGATTGATGAAAAGTCTGATCACTACGACCCAACTTTCCCAAAAAAGGTACAGCTTTCTCAAGTGCGGGTCGCGTGGGTGGCTAGTGAAGTAGCGGAATGGATTCATCAAAAAATTGCTAGTCGGTCTGCATGACTGAGAGCATAAATAAGCCTGTGATATACAGGCTTATTTTTTTATCTTAAAAATTCACATATAGGTATAAGTCCACCATATTTATAATTATGCTTGTATTGTTTAGCAATTCTGGTAAATTGAATCTGTTTTCAAAATATTAAATGGTTTTAAATTTATGTCGACTTATCAAACTATGTTAAGACGTAAAACTGGTTCAGCCAATATAAGATCAAAATCACAAACTTCCTATAAATATAATAACAAAAGAATTAAACCAAAATTTGTCGATGTTTTGACAATTGAAGGATTATTAAGAAACTATAAGCTTGAAATTCCTGAGTACCAGCGACCTTATAAGTGGCAAGAAGAGCATATAGCGAGCTTGCTAGATGACTTGCAGAAAAATTTAGAACTGCCATCTTATCGTCTTGGAACTATGGTACTTTTCAAAGAAAAACAAAAATTTTTTATTGTCGATGGACAGCAAAGATTTATCTCAATTATCTTAATATTGCTTGCTTATTTAAATAATGATAATTGTTTGAATCGTTTTAAACTGATCCAATTAAGCAAAAAAGTAAGCTCAATTAGTAATACTCTTAAGTTTATCAGTGATATCTCAAAGGCTAATATTCAGCAAAATTACCGTTTAATAGAACAGGAATTAAAGAAGCCTGAGTTCCAAAATAATATCATTGAATTTTTGCTAAAAAAATGCGAGGTAGTTGTCGTAACACTTGATGATATATCAGAGGCTTTTCAGTTTTTTGACGCACAAAATGCTAGAGGCAAAGATTTAGACCCACACGACCTTCTTAAAGCCTTTCATTTGAGAGAATTTAGCGAACGGGACAAAGACGAAATTTCTGGAATTGTCACTTATTGGGAAAGTTTATCCGCCAAGAGTTTGAAAAGTTTTTTTGCCTATTATCTTTATCCTACTCGTGGTTGGATACAAAGCAAGTCAAGCCGAAATTTCACCAAATCTGAAATTGGTATGTTTAAAGGGATAAATTTAGATAATGATGAGATTTACCCGTTTGCAGAACAATACATAATTTTAAATCTAAAAAGTGGCGTTAAGTTTCCATTTCAGCTTGATCAAAGGATTATTAATGGTAAAAGATTTTTTGAAATGGTTGAGCATTACAGAAAACGATTCAATGAGTTAGATTTAGAAAAATTTGACAAAAATTTTGATATAGACGAAAACTCTAAGCAAATTCTAATAACGATAAATAATTACACTTACAATAATTCCTACATTAGGATTGGTGATATTTATATTTTAAGAGTATTTAAGTCATTACTGGTATTTTACATTGATAAATTCAAAGATAAAGATTTATCAAATGCCATTAGAAAAATCTTTATATGGATTTATAGCTTAAGATTGAACCACGAAAAGGTTCAGTTGGCTTCTGTGGACAACTATATTCTAGAGAGTAATTTGTTTGAGCACTTGAGCGAAGCACACCAACCTAAAGAGTTTTTGACATTCCGCATACCAATGGTAGAAGGTGAGAAATCAAGCAAAACTGGTGAAATCTCAAAATTATTTAAAAAATTAGGGTATATGAAAGATGCGTAGCATAAATGAACTCCCAAAACTCATGACAATAAAAGAAATATTAAGCAATGAAAACTATGTAATTCCTATTTATCAACGTAATTATGCTTGGGCAGATGAAGAAATTAATCAGCTGATTGAAGATATTATTAATTATACGACTAGAGCTTCAAACAACGAAAACTATTATATTGGCTCACTTATAGTATTTAAGAGAACTGGTAAAAATCAAAAAACAGATTTCGAGGTAATAGATGGACAACAGAGATTTAGCACATTAACGTTACTAACAACTTACTTAAAAAACCACGCTCCAAAACTTGATGATACTATTGATTTAGGCTGGTTCATTAAGCAGAACATAATTTTTGATAATCGTCAAAAATCAACTGAGACTTTGAATAAACTTTTTGAAAAAGAATTTGAGAAAAGAATTAAAAGAAAGCAATATAATGATGAGAGTGAATTAAATCCTGATATCATCAGTGGGTATAAGATTATTGAAAGTGCCCTGACGGAAAAGCTGACAGAACATGAAACCACCTTATCAGTATTTTGTAAATACCTTTTCAACAATGTAAAAATCCTAAGAATTGAAGTTCCAGAACATACAGACCTAAATCATTATTTTGAGGTGATGAATAATAGAGGTGAACAACTTGAAAAACATGAGGTATTAAAAGCAAAATTTTTAAGTTACTTAGCTCATGACTCAAAATCGACAAAAATTTTTAATGATATTTGGGAAAGCGTTGCTAACATGGAAAAATATGTTCAGACAGGTTTTGATACTAAGTTGAGAACTGAAATATTTGATAATTCATGGGCAGATTTAGTTCCCAATAGCTTCAAAGAAATAGCAGATTGTTATACTGTTATTGATGCCTTTAAAGAACAGAGCAAAGATAATATTGAGAAAAAGACACTTCATGAAATTATCCATTCAAAAGAAACTTTTTCTTCAAAAAATCCAGTTAAAGAGGATGAGCAACAAAGATTTGGTACCGTTATCAATTTCCCAAGCTTTTTACTTCATGTACTTAGAGTTTTTACTCAAAAAAATGTAAGTTTAGATGATAAGGCTTTGTTGACCGAGTTTGACGAGTACTTATTTAATAATCATGATGAAATGGTTATTAGAAGGCAAGTTAAGAAATTTGCCTATCAATTGCTTAAAACAAAATATTTGTTTGACACTTACATTATTAAGAGAGAACGTGAACAAGATAATGAATCATGGGAAATACAGTATTATACGAAGAACAAGAAAACACACTACTACAAGCAAACTTTTGAAAGTGACTTAAACCGTCAAATCATGATGTTACTTGCGAGTTTCCATGTTTCAATTCCGTCAATGAATTACAAATATTGGCTAAATGGTTCTTTACAATGGTTATCTGACAATTACGAATATGAGAATCCCATTGATGGTAATGAATATCTGCACTATCTATTAAAAATGGCTAATAGCTTTTTATTTGACCGCTATTTGGTTGATAAAGGGTCGATTGATGAATTAGATTACTATCACATTATTTACAGTAACCATGCAGAACCGCAACGCCATGTTGAATCAATTGAAGAAATTAATCGTGATTTACTTATTTATAAATACATAAAAAATAATTTCGTATTTAATTACTTAGACTATTTGATTTGGAAGAAAAATTTTAGGAAAAATGGTAAAGATGCTTTCAGCGATTTTGATTTTTCTTTCAGAAGCTCAGTCGAGCATTTTTATTCTCAGACAGCAGACGGATATAAACCTATGCCTATTCAAGACAGAGACAGCTTTGGCAACCTTTTTTTAATAAGCCATAGCCAAAACTCTTCATTTAGCAACAATATCCCTGCTGTGAAGCTTTCTATGATTAAAAGTAAGTTTCTTGGACGAGAGTATGTTAAAGGTAAGGAAAATATTCCGAATCTTAAAATGCTTGAGTTCGTTAAAGATGTTAAGCTTCAGAAAGACTCTAATGACATCACTATGCAAGAGTATCAAGACATTATTAAGAAGCATGAGGAAAAGATGCTTCAGTTATTTGTAGATAATCAAATATGACCTCGTTAAATTCAAATTTGTATATTGAACCGTCCCGAGTTTATCGGAGACAAGATTGCTTGAGTCGGGCAGCATAGCCTAACTGTTTTAGTGAACGATAGTAGATATTTTCCGCATCAATAGGCGACAAATATCCATTAGTAGAATGCAATCGTTCATAGTTGTACCAGTGTACCCAACCAAGGGTAGCCAGTGCAACATCATTCACCCCTCCCAGTGTTGTTTTAAATAATGAATCACCTCCGTTTTGTAGAATCCATTCACGCTTTCAGCGATTGCATTGTCTGAGCGAGGAATAGCGAGCACTGCTTCGCCCAAGTGTAAGACGTAGGGCTATGCTCGAAGTGGAGTCGCCGACAATATCGGGTCAGTTCAGAGGAATATAGAGCTACTATTAAAGTAGCTCTATATTTTTTGAAAAGAATATGGTGAAATGTTAAAAATCAATTAATCAAAAAATGAGTAAAATTATGTATAGTAAAATGAATAAGTCGGAGTATGAAGCCCTAAAATCTGCTTACAGTCGTGATGAAAAACAAAATCGTCTTCAATTTTTTAGAGATTGGTATGAAGAAGATAAACTTATATTTAAGAAAATGATTCAAGAATACTTTGTGAATCTTTTACTTCCAAAAAACGATGAAGTTTATTACTGTTTAATTGGAATAGACCGCTATGAACTTTTCGGTATACCATATCATTCAGTAAGTTCAAGACCTCGAGGTTTAAAGACTTTTGAAATTCAGAGTATAAAACCGATTTTAGAAGAATTCCCCAATCTACCTATTGGTTATGATATCAATATCTATGAGTTTAATGGTGAAAATATTGCAATCATCAGATTTGGTGTTCCCAAGATTGCTAAAGAAGATCCACCTACATTTATTAAATGTCCTGATCATATAAGACTAAGACATCGTCTCCCTGTATCAAGAAAATTCAATTACTTTAAAGGCTATAAAGCGAAAAATTCAAACATTAATGAGGTTTCTAAAGATGAATCAACGGTCTCACCTGTATTAGAAGAACAAGCCCAATCAATGAGTATATCTAATACCGAAACTACTTTATATGATGCTAACTCAAAAATCGAACAGCTATTAAAAATCATTGATGAGCAAGAATTATCTACCAAAGAAATTATGAAAAAACTTGGGATAGACTTAGAATCTCGAAAGTTTTACAACCAAAACTATTACCGACCTGCTGAACAGCTTAACTTAATAGAAAAAACGATTAAAGATAAACCGAACTCAAAATACCAAAAGTACCGCCTTACTCAATTAGGTAAAGAAAAATTAGCAACTTTAAAGTGATTTCATTAAAAAGCAACGCATCTGTGGCTGTTTTTTGTGCATATTTACATTAATCTTGTAAAGTATCTAGATTCACTCACCTCATGTAACTAACCTATTAACGATAAAAGATAGTACCAATGGCAACCCAAAACGAAGATACGCGAGTTAAAATACCCACTATTCTACACTTAATGCGACTTGGCTACGACTATCTATCGGTCAAAGAGTATAAAGATGATTTCGATAAGGAATGTAACATTCTTATCTCCGTTTTTGTTCAATCGCTTAAACGAATTAATCCAAGCCTAAAAGACGATGATATTAATCGCTTGCTTACCGATATTAAGCTTGAGTTAAAAAATAACGATCTGGGGCAAGTTTTTTTTGAGCGACTGCAAAACCAGTCTGGCACTAAGCTCATTGATTTTACTATAGTAAAAGAAATTAAAAACTACCACAAATCCACATAAAGTAGAAGAATA